>JALZIY010000169.1 GCA_030860085.1 Bacteroidota bacterium
CCTGACTGCCTTCGGGCAGGTTTCTATGTGAAAAGCTATGTTTCTATGTGCCTATGTGGTTCAAATGAATTAGTGGTTGCTTCATCCGGATAGTCAATAAATTTTAACTTAATGACATTTGCCCGGAGGGATTAAATATAATGATTGAATTAAAGAAAGGTTATGATGCAATAGTAAAAGTTGCACAATGCTGAATAGAAAAAGAAAGTACAAGGGTGTGACACAAGTAAAGTTCATAGTAGCAATAAGCTGACCCCAAAAAAAATAAATTATGCTAACAGAAACAGCTAACAAAGAAACCGTAAATGAAAAATGGAATAAGCGTCCATTAATAATATCCGGACCATGTAGTGCGGAAACAGAAGACCAGTTATTGCAAACGGCACAACTCCTTGCCACCACCGGGCAGGTTGATATACTTAGGGCCGGTATCTGGAAGCCCAGGACAAGGCCTGGTAATTTTGAAGGTGTGGGCACAAAAGGCCTCACCTGGTTAATGAAGGCTAAGAGTCTTACGGGCTTATCTACAACTGTAGAAGTAGCCACAGCAAAACAAGTGGAAGATGCCCTGCATTTTGATGTTGACGTTTTATGGATTGGTGCAAGAACTACGGTCAACCCCTTTAGTGTGCAGGAAGTTGCAGACGCCTTACGGGGTGTGGATATTCCGGTGTTAATTAAAAACCCTATAAATCCTGATCTTGAATTATGGGGTGGCGCTGTAGAACGCATAGAAAAAACAGGCATTAAAAAGATTGGTTTGATCCATCGTGGATTTTCTTCTTATGGTAATACAGAATATCGCAATGCACCTATGTGGCACCTGGCCATTGAAATGAAACGCCGAAATCCGAACATGCTTATGCTTAGTGATCCTTCCCATATTTGCGGAAGAAGAGATATATTATTGGAGACAGCGCAAAAAGCAATTGACCTTGATTTTGACGGGCTGATGCTGGAAACTCATATTGATCCCGACAATGCCTGGAGTGATGCAAAACAACAAATTACACCGGGACAATTATCAGAACTTTTAAGTAAAATTCAATGGCGGGATGAAACCGTAACTAAAAAAGAATTTATCATCGCCTTAGAAAAATTAAGAGACCAGATCAATCATTTAGATGATGAACTAATGCAATTGCTTAGCCAGCGAATGAAGATTGCCGATAAAATTGGCGAGTATAAAAAAAATAATAATGTGACTATATTACAGACAAACCGCTGGAATGAAATATTGGGCAGGGCTTATATTAAAGGAGAAAAGCTTGGCTTAAGTAAAGAGTTTATCACCAGGTATTTTGATGCCGTACATTTGGAAAGCATTAATCACCAAACAAAAGTGTTTAACAGCTGATGCATGTAAAAAAAATTAATTTTAGTAAACGTATAGTAGATTTTCATTTCAATTCTTCATTTAATGATCTTAAAAAAATAGTTGTTCCGCAACGATCAATTATTATTACTGATGAAAATATTTTTGCGGCTCATTCCAAAAAATTAAAAGGCTGGGATATCATTGTTTTAAAATCAGGAGAAGAATATAAGATTCAGCAAACTGTAGATTCGGTTGTTGATCAATTAATACAATTAAATGCAGACAGGCAAACCTCTTTAATAGGTGTTGGTGGTGGAATGGTTACAGACATCACGGGCTACGTGGCTTCTGTTTTTTTGCGTGGTGTTCCTTTTGGTTTTGTGCCTACCTCAGTCCTGGGTATGGTAGATGCAGCCATCGGCGGAAAGAATGGAATTGATGTTGGACTTTATAAAAATATGGTTGGCACTATTAATCAGCCACATTTTTTATTGTACGATGTTAGCTTTTTGAAAACTTTACCTGTTATAGAATGGAGAAATGGTTTTGCAGAAATTATTAAACATGCTTCAATTAAAGATGAAGCGATGTTTAAGACCTTAAAAGAAAATTCATTAAAAAATTTTCAAAAAAATAATGTGCTTTTACAAAAACTGATTCAGCGAAATGCATTTATAAAAATTAAAGTGGTGCAAAGCGATGAATTTGAAAAAGGGGAAAGAAAACTATTAAATTTCGGGCATACTTTAGGCCATGCACTTGAAAAAAAATATAACCTGATGCATGGCGAAGCAGTTGCCATTGGGATGGCGATGGCAGCAAGTCTTTCAGAAAAGATAATATCGTTTAAACAAACGTCAAGGCTTCTTTCTTTACTGGATAAATACGAACTACCTACTTCAGCTGATTATAGTAAAAAAAAGATTTTTGAAATATTGATCAGTGATAAAAAAAGAGATGGTGATAGCATTAATTTTATTTTGCTCGAAAAAATAGGCAAAGCAGTTATCCGTAAGATTTCATTTGATCAATTATATAAACTTCTCTGATGGAGGTAATTATTTCACCTTCTGCCATACAAGGCGTCATAACAGCGCCTGCTTCTAAAAGTGCTATGCAAAGGGCATGTGCTGCTGCTTTGCTAAGAAAAGGACAAACGGTTTTACTCAATCCTGGTATTTCTGCAGATGATAAAGCCGCACTGCAGATCATACAACAATTAGGGGCACATGTCGAATATACAGAGGAAGGTATTTCTATCATTAGTAGTGGAGTGAATCCGGTAGCAGATGAAATCAATTGTGGTGAAAGCGGTCTGTCGCTTCGTATGTTCACTTCCATTGTAGCGCTTTCTCAGAACAAAATAAAAATTATTGGCCACGGCAGCCTGGCGAAACGTCCCATGCATTTTTTTGATGAAGTATTGCCTCAGCTCGGGGTAAAATGTGCAAGCGACAAAGGTTTTTTACCCTTGGAAATTCAAGGCCCGCTGCAACCAAAAAATATCAGCATTGACGGGTCACTATCTTCTCAATTTCTTACAGGACTTTTATTTGCTTATGCCGCTTCGGGTGCTATAAATGTTTCTATTAACGTCCACCAGCTTGCCAGTAAGCCCTATGTGGATATTACGTTAAATATTTTGCGGGCTTTTGGCATGAGCGTCCCCGAAAATAAAAACTATAAAGCATTTGTATTTTATCCGAATCCAACTAAAATTTCAACAACCAAAAAGTTAGCCTATGTTATTGAAGGCGATTGGAGTAATGCTGCGTTCTTACTAGTTGCCGGCGCCATTGCTGGCAGAATTACTGTACATGGATTAGATTTGAATTCTGTACAGGGGGATAAAAGAATTTTAGAAGTATTAAAGATGGCTAAGGCAGTCATACATGTTTCACCGGCAGAAATAACTGTTTCTCAATCAAATTTAATTTCTTTTGATTTTGATGCTACGGATTGTCCTGATCTTTTTCCTCCATTAGTTGCATTAGCCTGTTATTGCAAAGGAACCAGCATCATTAGAGGTGTACATCGTTTAACACATAAAGAAAGTAATCGTGCAGTCAGTTTGCAATCAGAATTTGAAAAAATGGGTGTAACTATCACTGTCGTTGAAGATGCCATGAATGTCGTGGGGAAGGAAAAAATACGAGGTGCAAACATCTCATCCAATAACGATCACCGGATTGCAATGGCTTGTGCTATTGCTGCGTTGCATGCCGGTAGAGAAACCATTATTGAGAAAGCAGAAGCTGTAAATAAGTCTTATCCTGGTTTTTGGGATGATATGAAAAAACTTCAAAATAATTCAATTGTATAAAATGGATTATTCTGCTAAAATTATTGAGTCGTGGAATGTAAATGCAGAAAAATGGATCACGACCATTAACAATGAGGAAATAGAAAGCCGAAAACTAGTGACGAACAAAGCAATAATAGATGCAGTAATGGAATATCACCCTGAAAATATTATTGATATAGGTTGCGGGGAAGGCTGGCTTACAAGGGAATTGCAAAAACAAGGATTGTCAGTATTTGGTATTGATGGTATAGAGTCATTAATCAACAATGCTACTGATAAAGGTGGCGAGCATTATGCTGTTTGCAGTTACAATGATTTAGTTGCAGGCAAGCTGCCAGGGGAAAATTTATTTAGCGCTGCTGTCATCAATTTTGCATTGATCGACAAAGAGGACACTGAAAAACTTATACATTATTTGCCCTGTATTCTTCAGCAAAAGGGATTGCTATTTATTCAGACACTTCATCCAATATCTGCAGGCGATGAGTATAAAACAGGTTGGAAGGAGGGAAGCTGGAACGGCATGAAACAAAATTTTACTTTGCCTTACAAATGGTATTTTAGAACTATAGAAGATTGGATTCTTTTATTTTCCGGTGCAGGTTTTTTTGTAGAAGCTTTGAAGGAGCCCATTCACCCAGCTACGTTAAAGCCAGCATCACTTATTTTCATTTTGAGGTCGAAATAATTTAATCCTTTATCATGAATTCATTCGGAAGAATTTTTCGGGTACATATTTTTGGTGAATCGCACGGGCCATCTGTGGGAGTTACTATTGACGGATGCCCTCCCGGTGTATCGCTAACAGAAGAAGATTTTAATGCAGATCTCGAAAGACGCAAAGGAGGTGTACAAAAAGGTACCACCCCGCGAAAAGAAGATGACAAACCAGTTTTTTTGACGGGTGTATTTAATAATAAAACAACCGGCGCACCTCTCACTATTCTTTTTAGTAATAACAATGTACGCTCTTCAGATTATGAGAAACAACTGGCGATTCCCCGTCCCGGTCATGCAGATTTTGTTGCTAACAAAAAATTTAGTGGTTTCCAGGATTATCGAGGTGGTGGACACTTTAGCGGGCGGTTGACTGTAAGTTTGGTGGCGGCGGGAGTTGTTGCTAAAAAGATTTTAAACCTCACCCCGAACCTCACCCCTAACCCCTCTCCAAAGGAGAGGGGAACGAAGGCTGAAGATCCGCGGTACTTAACGAACACAATAGGTCAATGGAAAATGGTTAAAGATTATGCTAAGGATAATCGACAGGGTGCTACTGAAGCAGAGGAAATACTTTGGCAGGAATTAAGAAACAGGAAAATTAATGGATGCAAATTCAGAAGGCAACATGCTGTGCAAGGATATATTCCTGATTTTATTTGCCTGGAGAAAAAGTTGGTTGTTGAAGTGGATGGATTATATCATGATACTGAAGAACAAAGAAAATTAGATGAAGAAAGAACAAAGTTTTTTGGAGCTAATGGATATAGAGAGATAAGGTTTACAAATTATGAAGTATTGAAACAACTGCCTATTGTTTTGCAAAAGCTTAAAGAAGCGCTTTCCTTAGAAAAAACTACCAATAATGACAGCCAGGCCTTTTCCATAGAGAGAGATACGAATGAGGATAATAAAGCCCACTCCTTAGAGAGCCCTACGAATGAGGACAATAAAGCCCTCTCCTTTGGAGAGGGTTTGGGTGAGGTCTCAATCAAAGCATCCATTATTGAAATAGGCGGAGAAAAAAACGTTGAGGCCGGTTTACAAAAAGCGATTGATGCAAAAGATTCAGTCGGGGGCATTATTGAATGTACCGTAAATGGCTTGCCCGTTGGATTGGGAGAGCCTTTTTTTGATTCTGTAGAATCGCTGCTTAGCCATGCTGTTTTTGCCATACCTGCTATTAAGGGAATTGAATTTGGGGCTGGATTTAATGCAGCAAAAATGTTTGGCAGCGAACACAATGATTCAATTATTGGTGAAAGCGGTGAGACAGCAAGCAATTATGCAGGAGGTATTGTTGGCGGTCTTACCAATAGTAATCCAGTTGTTTTTCGTGTAGTGGTAAAACCTACTTCTTCCACGCCTAAAGAACAGGAGTCATGGAGTGCAGAATCAAACAAAATTGAGAAATTTTCTGTGAAAGGAAGACATGACCTTTGCATTGCCTTACGTGTACCCCCGGTTCTTGAAGCAGTAACAGCAATGGTAATCCTGGATATGATGATGGTCAATCAAACTGCTACAGGCAGATTGCAACATTAATGCTAAAAAATCTTTTTTAAACAGGTTTTATATTACCCGTTTTTTTAAAACTCTCCCGGTAACTTATCTGCTCTGCATTTTTGTTTTATTAATAACTTTCTATTTTGTGGAGGATGAATGTTAATCTAATGGACGTATCTGTGTGTTATATTAAATGTGAGTAAAATAAATTAGGATACTTTTCAATATAGTTTGAAAGTTGCCTGGATGAATCCAATGAGGTTATTGCTAACCATATTTATTACTGCAAATATATTGTCAGCCGGAGCCCAATCTTCAGTCCTGGCAGACGATAGTATTGAAGTTAAAAAAACAAAAACCGCCGTAAATAGTAAAACTTATTTTGGCATAGCCAGTTATTACGCTGATAAATTTATTGGCCGTAAAACAGCTACCGGCGCAATTTATAGCCATGGCAAGGCCACGGCTGCCTGTAATATGTTACCACTGGGCACCTGGATCCGTGTAACCAATTTAAGAAATAAGAAAAGCGTAATCGTACAAGTAAATGACAGACTTCACCCTAAAAATAAACGGATCGTTGACATGAGCCGTTCAGGAGCAGAAAAATTAGGTTATATTGGCAGAGGCCTTACACAGGTAAAAGTAGAAGTCGTAGAAAAGAAAAAAGTAAAATAACATCGCCTGATTTCCTGTATAAATAAATTTAGATATTTACTTTGTAGCCTTTATTTTTGTTCACTTATAAACCAAACGAGTTCGTTATGAAGAAAATTTTAGTGCTAATAATGGTGACTGTTTTTTCCGCGCCGGTAATTTTTGCACAAAAAGGTACTTACATACGACCATCAGCCTTAGGTGTCAGTTTCGTATTAAACGATTATGAAACAGCCCGGCTTATTCGTTCTACCTCTTTATCATCTGTCCTAAATAATAAAGAATTTGGAGAAATAAAGGAGATGTCTCCGGGCATTGCAGTATCTTATTTTAAAGGATTAAGAGATCATATTGATTTTGCGAGTACAATAGCAGGCTCTTTTGTACC
The DNA here is from genome assembly GCA_030860085.1 of Bacteroidota bacterium. Taxonomy (GTDB): domain Bacteria; phylum Bacteroidota; class Bacteroidia; order Chitinophagales; family Chitinophagaceae; genus Flavisolibacter. Next base: position 6,892 of record JALZIY010000169.1, read on the forward strand.
CATACCTTTAGAAGGTCAGACATTTAACGGGAACGATCAATTTTTGCTGGAAGCAGATGCTTCTGTCAATTTAAAAATGTTTACGGATAAATATGTGTTTACCCCTTATATTTCAGTGGGTATAGGCGGCAGCATGTACAATGAAAAATTTGGTGCTATTTTACCAATAGGCGGTGGCTTTAAGTTTAATATTTTTAATGAAGCGGCAGTTTTTATTCAATCGCAATACCGCATTCCTGTTACTACACAAAATAACGATTATCATTTTTTCAACAGCGTTGGTATTGCTGGCATCATAGGTAGAAAAAGGGAAGAGCCTGTAAAAGCCGTAGAAATTCCGCAAGCTCCAAAAGATACAGATGGTGATGGTATAACAGATGATAATGATAGTTGTGTAACCGTTGCTGGTATAGCAAAATATAATGGCTGTCCTGTACCTGATACCGACAGTGATGGTATTAATGACGATAATGATAGTTGTATAACTGTTGCCGGTATAGCAAAATATAACGGTTGCCCTGTGCCAGATACCGACAAGGATGGTGTAAACGATGAACTGGATAAATGTAAGGATGTACCAGGTGTGGCTCGCTTCGATGGATGCCCAATACCGGACGCAGATGGTGATGGCATAAATGATGAAGAAGATAAGTGTCCGCAATTAGCCGGAACCAGGGAAAATAACGGTTGCCCTGAAGTAAAACAGGAAGTAGTAAAAAGGGTAGAGTACGCTGCTAAAAATGTCTATTTTGTGACGGCAAGCTTTAAGCTATCCAGCAAATCTTTTAAACCACTGAATGACCTGGCAACACTATTAAATGAAGATAAAGACTTGAAGCTTTCCATTGAAGGGCACACAGACAACGTGGGCGCTGACGATTACAATCAAACCTTAAGCGATAATAGGGCAAAAAGTGTAAAAGATTATTTAGTAACCAAAGGCATTGACGAAAGTCGTTTGACATCACAGGGTTTTGGCGAAACACAACCTGTGGCTGATAATAAAACTGCTGCCGGGAAAGCAAAGAACAGAAGAGTAGTAATGACCGCAAGTTATCAATAATCAAAACCAACTCTAAGATAGAGCGTCTCTGAAAAGAGGCGCTTTTTTATTGGATGGATTGAACTTTTAACAACGAACGCAGATCGTCATGATTTTTAACAACGAACACAGATTAATTCTTAATGATCATGAAAGAAGATTTAGGTAATAGAACCATGGTGCCACTGCGAATACAGAGTTACACAGAGATATTCCTATAAATGTCTGTGCCTTTGTATTATGTGAACGAAAATTGGATTAACGATCAAACGTAATTTGTTAACTGTGAACTCGTGAACTGGTGAACTACTGATATTTAACCCTTAAATTTCTTCATTGGCATTGCTGTTGCATATATATAGATTATAGCTTTTAGATTATAAATCATCAATATGAAAAAATATATTCTAATCAGTTGTCTGTCTGCAACAGTTTTGGTTTTTAATAATTGCGCAACAAACCCTGTTACCGGAAAACGCCAGGTAGTGTTAATGTCTGAAGAACAGGAAATTGCCATTGGTAAGGAAGCAGATCCCCAGATTATTGCACAATTTGGTTTATATGAGGATAAGGC
>JALZIY010000247.1 GCA_030860085.1 Bacteroidota bacterium
GGGCGAACCTGCTCCTGCTGAACAAACTGCCTACATACCTCCTACTCCCGTTCAATCACAGGTGGAAGACGCAAAAGATTTTGAAACAAATGACCGCCCAGATAATGATGCACCCCAAATAAAAAGACCCACTATTGCCAAACCAAACGCAACAAAAATTGACAACGATAATAAAGTGGTAAAAACGACTCCCAACCCTGCACCTGTTGTTACACAAGCACCTCCCAGGCCTAAGGCAACTATGGGACAAGTGAGAGGTGGTAATGGTAATGGAGGAAATGGTGCGGAAACATATAAACCAGGAACTGGTGAAGGAGTGGCCGGGGGAACCGGAGACCAGGGAAGAGCGGGTGGTGATCCAAACGGAAGAAATTATAGCGGTACGCCAAAAAATTTTGGTGTTCGTGTGTTAAATATTCCTAATCAAAGTTTTGAAGACGATTTTAATGAAAATGCAAAAGTGGCCGTGGATATAATTGTCACTGCCAATGGCAAAATTGCTTCTACTACCTTACAACCCAGGGGCACTACTACTAACAATAGAAATATTATCAATATTGCCCTCCGCCGTGCAAGGGAATTAAAAATGGGCGAAACAGATGGTGGTCAAAAAGGAACTGTCATCTTTAGTTTTAAAGTAAGAGGATAAATATTTCATCAGCAATACATTTGCGAAGATGAATTACGCCGAAACCATCAACTATCTTTTTACAAAATTGCCAATGTTTAGCCGTATAGGTACGGCGGCGTATAAAAAAGACCTAACCAATATTAAACTGCTTTGCGAACATCTCGGCAATCCACACGAAAAATTTAAAAGCATACATATCGCAGGAACCAACGGCAAAGGTTCTGTAAGTCACATGCTGGCGGCCATTTTACAAACAGCCGGATACAAAACAGGTTTATGCACGTCTCCGCATTTATATGATTTCCGTGAAAGACTTAAGGTAAATGGTGAGTTGGCTGATGAAGCTTTTGTTGTAGATTTTGTTGAAAGACTGCAACTTGTTATTAATGAGATAGAGCCTTCCTTTTTTGAAATCAGTATTGCAATGGCTTTCGATTATTTTGCCAGGCAAAAAGTGGAAATTGCTGTAATTGAAGTAGGGCTCGGCGGTCGCTTAGACAGTACCAATATTATTACACCCGAACTTTCTGTTATCACCAATATTGGTTTAGACCATACCTATCTTTTAGGAAGTACATTGGAGGAAATTGCAAGAGAGAAAGCGGGTATCATTAAGGAAAATATTCCTGTGGTGATTGGCGAAAGCCAAAAAGAAATAGCAACTGTTTTTATAAAAAAGGCAACAGAAAAAAAAGCTCCCGTTTTCTTTGCAGAAGATTTTTTTTCTATACCACAGTGGAAACTAAATCGTTTTTTAAATGTTAGCATAGCGAAAAAATCTTCCGGAGACATAACAAACTACAAGTTGGACTTACCGGGAATATATCAAATAAAAAATATCCTTACCACACTTCAGGCTATAGCTATTTTACAAAAAAAAGGCTTTCACATTTCCGATTCTCATGTAAAAATTGCTTTGCAAAATGTAAAAGGTTTAACCGGTTTATACGGCAGGTGGGAAGTTATTCATCATGATCCCATGATTGTTTTGGAGGTGGCTCATAATATCGATGGCATTACTCAAATGCTGGCCCATATTAATCAACTTCCTTTTAATAAATTACACATTGTTTTTGGGATGGCAAACGATAAAGACACAGGTGTCTTACATTTATTACCGAAGGAGGCCGCATATTATTTTACACACGCCCATATTCCAAGAGCCTTACCGGTTGCGGAACTCAGAAAGGCAGCAAGCAAACTCAACTTGAAAGGAGAACCATTCGACCTTGTAAATGAAGCGTTACAGAACGCAAAAGAAAATGCTCTAAAAAATGATATCATCATTGTTTGCGGCAGCATCTTTTTAGTAGCAGAAGTGGATAAGCTGCGTTTTAGTAAGTAGTTCAATATAATTATCTTTTTTTGTAACATAAATTTTATTATTTAGATAAATTTGCTGTGAGGACAAAATTTCCGTAATAAACAATAAGATATTTACCAAACAAAAATTTCAGACTTTTTTTTGAAAAAAATTTTTTTAACCGCGAAATAGTATGAGACATGTAACAGTATATATAACGGATAAGGAATACACCCACTTTGTGGAACTGGCTAAAAATCTACATTATGTCAAAAAAATTGAGACGGACGAAGAGCCAACGAGAGAAGAGATTATAAACAATCTAAAAAAAGGGTTTGAGGAAATGCAATTGATTAAAAAAGGGAAATTAAAAACCACCTCTTTAAACGATTTCCTTAATGAGTTATAAAATTGAACTTACCGACAACTTTAAGAAAGAAGCCAAAAAACTCATTAAAAAATTCCCTTCGCTTCGTTCAGAAATTGCAGAGCTTGGAAAAAAACTTACCGAAAATCCTACTATAGGTACCCCTCTTGGCAATGACGTTTATAAAATACGGCTTTCCATTGCTTCTAAAAATAAAGGCAAGTCTGGCGGCGGAAGAGTTATTTCATTTGTAAAAATTGTTTATGAAACTGTTTTTCTTTTATCCATCTACAGTAAAGGCGATAGAGATAGCATTTCTGATAAAGAAATTGAAGACCTGCTCAAAGATTATTTGTAAAGCAAAAGCCCCGAACACCGGGCTTTTATTATTCTAAGCATTGAATACCTTATAATGAACCCAATCCCAATTTATCAAACGCATAAAAAATACAATTTGCATGAAGGCTTTGCATAATTTTATTTTCTTTTAATAGTTCCTTTACTTCTTCAATGGAATAAAGTACAACTTCCAGGTCTTCCATATCATCTAATTGTGAGTCCGCAACTTTTTCGCCATCTGTAGCTAAAAACATGTGCATGAAGTTATTTGTAGTAGAAGGGTTTGCACAAATTTTTCCTAAGTATTCATAAGACGCAAACTCATAACCGGTTTCTTCTTTTATTTCCCGTCGCACAGCTTCTTCCACAGTTTCCCCTTCTTCCGCAACACCGCCGGGCAATTCAATTCCGGTTTCTTCAATGCCATGCCTGTATTGTTTCACCATCACCACCTGGTTATTTCTCGTCAGGGCAAAAGCATTAACCCAGTCAGGATATTCCTGCACGTAAAATGCAGGAACTACTTGCCCATTGGGTAGTTC
>JALZIY010000252.1 GCA_030860085.1 Bacteroidota bacterium
TGTATGACCAAAGCGGCCGTAGTGTAGAGGTACGCAATAATGTTGTTGCCGGTTCAACCATACAATTAGGTGAGGCTTACCGGCCAGGGGCTTACTTTATAAAAGTGAACCAGGGTAAAGAACAAAAAGAGATAAAGTTGATCAAACTTGCGGATTAGATTCAAGCTTTCTTATTCAACTGCCCCGAAATAACCGGGGCAGTTTTTTATGGAGTTATAACAGACTATTTTCTAATAAGCAGAGACCAATTTTCCCATTACCAAAAAAAGTGGTCATGAATCTTACAAAAGTTTAAAAAAAATAAGTTGAAATTTAACTGGAGCAACGGCCTGAATGTGTGTGAAGCATTTGAAAGATACCAGACACATATTTACAACTGCAATAGAGCTTTTACGGGATCTTTTCCAAATAATAATAATTCGGGGTTTTCAAGTAACTCTTTTACACGCACTAAAAAACTCACTGATTCTCTGCCATCAATAACACGGTGATCATAGCTCAATGCCAGGTACATCATTGGCCTCACTACAATTTGTCCATCTATTACTACAGGGCGTTCCTGGATTTTATGCATTCCTAATATGGCAGATTGCGGAATATTGATAATGGGTGTTGACATTAACGAGCCAAATACTCCTCCATTTGTCAGGGTGAATGTACCACCCTGCATTTCTTCCATGCTAAGTTTGTTTTCTCTTGCCTTAGTAGCCAGCTCAATCACTTTCATTTCAATTTCTGCCATACTTAAACTTTCTGCATTGCGAATGACTGGAACTACCAATCCTTTTGGAGCCGATACAGCAATAGAAATATCGCAGTACTGATGATAAATAATTTCTTCACCATCAATGTAAGCATTTACCGCCGGCCATTCCTGTAAAGCAAAGCACACGGCTTTTGCAAAAAAAGACATGAAGCCAAGGTTTACTCCATGGGCTTCTTTAAACTTGTCCTTGTTTGCAGTACGGATAGCCATGATCTTGCTCATGTCAACTTCATTAAAAGTTGTGAGCATAGCCGTTGAGTTCTTTGCCTCCACTAACCTGCGGCTGATTGTTTTGCGCAGGTTGCTCATTTTCTCCCGCTTATCTTCTCTGTTAAAAGCTGCTACACCAGGCTTTCTGCCTGGATTAGTCAATGCTTCCAGCACATCATCCTTTAAAATTTTACCATTATAACCACTTGCCTGAATGTTTTTTGTATCAAGTTTTTTATCTGTTATCATGGCTGAAGCCAGCGGTGTTGCTTTTACGCCGCCCCCATCCCCTAAAGGGGTGCTTTGAAATTGCTGCCCTGATTTGGAAGACTCTTTTTTTGCAGGTTGTTCTGTTTTTTTCTCAGGCGATTTGGTTTCTTCTTTTTTTGACGCCTCTGTATTATTTGATGAAGGATTTGCCGGTGGCAAATCCCTACTTTCAGGTTTTGCAGCCGCTTCATCTATTTGTGCCACCACATCGCCAATTTTTAAAGTGTCTCCTTCTTTACCAACAGTTTTTAATACACCGGCCTGTTCTGCATTCACTTCGAATGTTGCTTTTTCACTTTCCAATTCTGCAATCATTTCATCCCGTTCTACATAGTCGCCATCTTTTTTTAGCCATTTTACCAGTGATACTTCCGTAATGGATTCACCAACTGTTGGTACTTTAATTTCAATCATGGTTATCTTTTTTGCTATCCTTTCTCAATAATTTTTTTTATGGTGTTATAAATTCGTCCGCCTGAGGAATCAAAGGCAGCACATCTTCTGCGGTAAGTTTCTCAAAAGCAACATAATCACTTTCGCCCCTTCTTTGCATAAGCACTGAATAAAAAGAAGATAGTTCGGTATTAATAAGGCCTTCTTTCACCAAATGTAAATTAAACAAGGTTCTGATGCCTGCATGAATTTTTACATTCAAACTTATCTTTTGAGTTAAAACTCCCTCAACAGCATAAAAACAAGCATAGTACAAACGATTCATCGCAGAGTTCCAGGCTTGAGATGCGATCAGGCTTTTTGCGTCAAGCAAAGTTTCATCGGCTCTTTCCAAATAGTATTGAATCAATGCCTGTTTATCCTCATTCATAGTGCAATTCCTTCCCTCTTTATGTTCTTATAGAGTGGCGTAACTGCATATTTTGCCTCCCACTCCATTTTATTTTTTGGTACTACCTGAATCAGGATATTTTCGCTCAATTCTATTGGAAGCATTTTTTTTACTATTTTTTTCCGAAGTGAAATAGTTACAGGAGATGAAGTAAGAAATAGAAAATCCCAATCGCTGTCTTCG
>JALZIY010000260.1 GCA_030860085.1 Bacteroidota bacterium
GATTTGAATCAATCATGCGGAAAGTTTACGGGCGTTGGGATCATAAAGAAAAGGAACTTAATAACTGGGAATTATATACTTCTTATGACAAAATTGCTCCAGGAGAAGCCCATATTGGAAACATTCATTTTCCACCAAATGGCTTACAAGATTATGACTGGAAAAATACAGCAAAAGTAAAAACCTACGCTGACACATGGTATTCGTATCCTTCATTAACACCTAAAACATCCAGATGGGTAAATTGTGAGGAATGGGACTGCTCTCACCTCGGATATATGTCTTGGTGGTACCGCCATATACCAAGATACAAAGATCTAAACCCAAAGGATGGACATTTAAATAATTGGTGGCATTATGTGGTAGATTATAATGCTGCCCTAAAATATGAGGATGAACTGAAACAGCGACTCAAAGCAAGAAATTAATAGCAGGACCTTATGAACAAGATTACTTCTAGTACATTTCTTTATAATTCTAAAAAATCAAAAAGAAATAGTAATCTGCTAATTAGTTTTCTGCTTCTATCATATACTTCCCAGGCACAAAAAAACTACCTATCAAATCTTCATGCAGAAAAAAATTCTCCACTGTATGCAACATATGCCGCTCCTATGCAGCGCTCCAACTTTGTGCTTGATGAGGGGTATGAGTTTAGGTTTTATGTTGACTCGCTTGCGGCTGATTTTATTACTGATACTGGTGGTGACATATGTATTGGTTTTAAATTAAATAATAAATGGGTTTATAAAACTGCTGATCTGTATAAGAAGCCCGTTATTACCAGTAGTTATCCCGATATGGTTAAATATGAATTTTATCCTTTTAAAGATATTAAGGTTGAAGTCTTTTTTGTTGTTCATAGTTCTACTGCAGCACTAATGGATATTAAAATTCATAATTATACCAGAAGTCAATCAAAGCTGACTGTCGTTCCTTTTATGCGTAATAATTACCGTGCTTTTAATAATGTAATTAGCAGAGGTAATCAAATAACATTTAATCACGAGGAATATCCTGATGCATGGACTGTTGGGCACAAACTTCCTTTTATTGATAGTATACAAAACATTTTTTTAATTTCAGAAAAACCTGATTTTGCTGGTGAATTCAGTAGCGAAAATTATGAAGCTCCCATTATTCCCTTTGATGTAGATCTAAATAGCAAAATTTCTATGCAGGTTAATGGTAGAACTTATCTACCCGGAAAAGTTAGAATCACTGATGCCAGGTCAATAAGAATGCAGCTTTTTTTAGGGGATGATTTTTCCAAAATGCTCACCGAAAAAAGTCCTGTTTTAGGAAGCACACAACCTGTAATAGATAATGGAGGATATTTTAGACTTGAAGCATCTTTATTAAATTCTTCCGATAAAAATTATTTTGTTACAGCTCAGTACAATGATAATATGAGCGGAACCACAAAAGGTAGTTTCAGTGACAAAAACACCATTCGATCGGATATCAATCTTCAGCCCACAACTTTGCCTGCATCCATTAATGAGCAGCAAATAAAAGTTTCTGAAAAAGCTATTGCACTTTCATGGCAGCCATTAAAGCCCGGATTAAAATACTCCGTTTACAGGAGAAGTTATCCTGATGCTATATACATGCGTATTGCAAATAAAATAAATTCAACCAATTACATTGACAGGAATATTAAGCCTCATAACAATTATGGTTATGTTGTTATAACCCATGAAAACGATCAGATGAGCATTCATTCTCCAGAAGTTAATAATCTTCCTAAAAGCTCATTTGCTGATTTTATTATTAAAGATGTCAAACCTTCTTACCATGCTAAATATTCAAAAATTTTAGCTTTTAGCAAATCCTTTTTATTAAAACCTAATTCAACACATCAACTAAGAGTAATTCGTGCTGTAGCATCTGCTAAAGATGCTTCTGATAAGATAATAAATGAAGCCAAATCTCTTTTATCTGTTGAATTGGATCAATATATTCAACACAATGAAAAATTATTTTCAAATACACCAGATGTAAACTTTGATGACCCAGATAAGAAAGCTCTTTTCTGGAGTGCAAACAGCATGATGCGCCAGGTTTTTTATCCTCCGGAAGGTAAATCCGATTTTAATTATTATGTATTCTCACGTGAACCAACATGGGGTTGGGGACATGGAGGTCAGGTATTTCACGAAAGTATAGCTATGCTTGCATATGCATATATTGATCCCGTAAGTGCTATGAATTCCCAAAGGGTTTATTTACAAAGGCAATACCCAAATGGTTATATTAATTACCGAACAGGATCATATTTAGATGAAATTATTGAACATAATGGTCAATTGACATCTTCAGCACCATGGTATTCATGGCTCAACTGGGAAGTTTACCAGATTACAAAAGATGAAACATTCCTCCGGGAGATGTATGGATCATCAAAAAAATTCTTTGAGTTTTATATAAGTAATAGAGACAGTGATAAAGATGGTTTATGTGAGTGGGGTGGTGAAGCAATACTCGAATCAGTACGTGATGCATTAGTTGCTGTTTGGGATGAAGTTGGATACCCTTCAAATTTTGAAAGTCTTGATCTAAACTGTATGCTTGTTATGGAAGCTAAATCACTGGAAGCCATGGCATCAAAACTGGGACTTAATGAAGAGGCAGCATATTGGAAAAATGATCATGAAAAAAGAGCTGCCTTAATTAATGCTACTTTTTGGGATGAGGTAAATGGCTTTTATTATAATGTTGATAAGAATACTCACAGGTTTACATACAAAAAAGAAAATGATCTGAAACGGGATGAAATTATTGGATTTCTTCCGTTATGGGCCGGTATAGCTGATACAGCAAAGGCTGTAAGATTATTAAAAAAACTTACGGATCCCGAACAGTTTTGGCGTCCATTCGGAGTTCCATCTTTATCTGCTAAAGATTCTTATTATAATCCAAAAGGCTACTGGAATGGTCCTGTATGGGTTGAATGGAACTATCTAATCATGAAAGGTTTGATAGATTATGGCTATATGCCAGAAGCAAAGGAGTTAGTAAATAGAGTAGCAAAAGGTATGATAACAATATTGAAACAAAATCATAATCTCTGGGAGTTTTACAGTCCTGATGAAGCATGGGGAGGTTACCATCGCACATATATATGGGCAGGAATCATAAACCGGATGATGATGGATACTGAGAAAATCAAAAAATAATCCAGGCAGGTATGAATGAGCTGACTAACAAAATAAATAGAGGATCTTTTTTAATAGTGTTGTGCTTATTATTATGTCAATGTATTTCTGTTAAAAAAGTAAGTTTTAAGTCGTTGTTAAATGAATTAGCGGATAGGGAAGCTCTTGCACGATATCCATCTCCTGCATATTCATTGGCTCAATTCAGTAGTTACGATAGGGCTACAACAAAACCCGGTGACTCCACCTGGTTTGCCAATTGGGATCGTTCCATGTTTATCCGTGAAGAAGTAAAAGAGAGCAGAACTGAATACGTGATGTTTGATACAATTGGTCCCGGTGCAGTGGTTCGGTTCTGGATGACTTTTGCAGGTGAAAATAGTGGAAAAGGAATTTTGAGATTCTACCTGGACGGAAAGCCGGAGCCGGTAATTATGGGTCCGGCTGTTAGTATTTTGAGTGGAGATAATCTTGTGAATGGTCCTTTGGCGGCCTCTGTTAGTGAATTAACAGATTATAAAATGAGAGGTCACAATCTTTATTTGCCTATCCCCTATTCAAAAAGATGCAAAATAACCTATGAAAGTAAGAACATTAAGGATCCGGGAGCTAAAACCGGTGGGGAATACGTTTACTATAATATCAACTTCCGGACATATAAAAATGCTGCAATTAAAACCTTTTCAGTAGCTGAAATAAATAATGAAAAAGATGTGTTAGAGACAGTTCAAAATAAACTAAGGAACATGTCTCGGGGGACTGAAAATTTGATTTTAAAGTCATTACCCATTAAAGCTTTAATTAATCCGGGAGATTCTATTGCAATTCACTTACCAACCGGAGAAAATGCTGTTAGACATCTTCGTTTACAGTTATCTGCTCCGAACCTGGAACAAGCTCTTCGCAGTACCATACTAAAAATGAAATTTGATGGAGAACAAACAATCTGGACTCCGGTTGGTGATTTCTTTGGAACCGGCTACCAAATTCGACCTTCAAACACATGGTATACTAATGTTGATAGTAATGGAGTTATGTCTGCCTGGTGGGTAATGCCCTTTCAAAAAGAGGCTATACTAACACTACATAATTTAAATGATAGTCCCGTCACTGCGGAAGGCGAAGTAGTAGTAAGCCCTTGGAAGTGGGATCAAAGAAGTATGCACTTTGGAGCAAGTTGGCACCAGTTTACAAATCTGTTTACCGGTGAGATGAAAAATAATGAAGGAACCGGAGATCCCTTTGATATAAATTATGTGGAGCTAAAAGGTAAAGGTGTTTATGTAGGAGATGCTATTACCTTATTTAACACAGTATATGCATGGTGGGGTGAAGGTGATGAGAAAATTTATGTTGACGGTGAATCATTTCCTTCACATATTGGAACCGGTACTGAAGATTATTATGGCTATGCCTGGTGCAGGCCAGAAAAATTTTCCAATCATCCTTTTATTGCCCAACCTGATGGTAGCGGCAATTTTGATCCTGGGTATACAGTTAATATGCGCTTTAGGGGGCTTGATGCAATACCATTCAGCAATTCATTAAAATTTGATATGGAGATGTGGCACTGGACCCGTTCCAATATAAATTTTGCCCCCGTCTCTTTTCGATATATGCTTCCCGGAGGAACCTCTAATATTAAACCTGATTCTTTGAATGCTAAAAAATCAGTAGTACTTAAACGTTCCGATTTGATAGCACCAATAGCGATTAATGGAAGAATAGAAGGTGAAAAAATGGTTCTTGAAAAGGTTACAGGTGGAGATTTTAGATATCAAAATTCAAAACGCTATGGTTGGGGCGACAATATGCAAGTCTTTTGGTCTGGTGCCAAGGTAGAAGACAAGTTAACTCTCAGTTTTATTGCAGAAAAAGAAGGTGAATATGATGTTACGGCACGTGTAACCTTTGCTTCTGACTATGGCAAATTCTATATAAGTCTGAACAATATAAAAACACAGTCCATTGTGGATGTTTATAGTGATAAACTTTCAGTTAAAACTATCAGCCTTGGACGTTTTCCAATTAAAAAAGGTAAAAATATTCTTGAACTAACCGTGGCAGAAGCCAGGGAAAATGAGAAAAAAACAGCATTTATGGGTTTGGATTACTTGCTTATCTATTAATGTAACCTACACGTTGCAATCATTTATCTATGCATCAAAATGAAGACATTTTTATTAATTAGTATGTTGACTTTAAGTTTATTAAATAAAACAACTGCACAGCCAAGTATAAATAATAGGGCACCACTAAAGGTTAAACCATATATGGAACTTTCTTTAGGAAGTATAAAGCCGATGGGTTGGTTGAGACAAATGCTTATAAGTCAAAAAAATGGTGCGACCGGTCACCTGGATAAATTGTATCCGCTGGTTATGGGTCCTCGTAATGGTTGGCTTGGAGGAGATGGTGACCAGTGGGAAAGAGGTCCTTACTGGATTGACGGGTTATTGCCATTAGCATATATTCTTGACGATGATGATTTAAAAGCAAAGGTTCAACCGTGGATAGAGTGGACGATTAAAAGTCAAAGAGTAGATGGTTATTTTGGACCCTCATTAGATTATGAATATGAAAAAGGAATTCAAAGAAATAATTCTCAGGATTGGTGGCCGAAAATTGTAATGTTGAAGATCCTGCAACAATATCATTCTGCTACTGGTGATAAGAGAGTAATAAAATTAATGGATAGCTATTTCCAATATCAACTTAAAACACTTCCGGGACAGCCTCTAGGTTATTGGACTTTTTGGGCTGAGTATCGTTCAGCAGACAACTTGCAGGCGGTATATTGGTTGTATAATATCACGGGTGAAAAATATTTGCTGGATTTAGGTGAACTCTTACATAAACAGGGATATGATTTTACTGACATGTTCCTAAACCGTGATGATTTATCTAGAATTAATACCATTCATGGGGTTAACCTTGCACAAGGAATAAAAGAACCAATTATTTATTATCAAAAGCAACCTGATTTAAAATATATAATTGCGGTAAAAAAAGGGCTTGCAGATATTCGAAAATATAACGGTCAACCACAAGGAATGTATGGTGCTGATGAAGCTCTTCATGGCAAGAATCCAACTCAGGGTTCTGAACTGTGTTCTGCAGTGGAATTAATGTATTCCCTTGAAAAAATGCTGGAAATTACCGGTGATCTGCAGTTTGCTGACCATTTGGAACGTATTGCATTTAATGCATTACCCACTCAAATTTCTGATGATTTTATGGTTCGCCAGTACTTTCAGCAACCTAACCAGGTAAAGATTACAAGGGATATGCACAACTTTGATATCAACCATGGTGAAACCGATATAGTATTTGGACTCCTTACCGGGTATCCTTGTTGCACCTCTAATATGCACCAGGGATGGCCAAAATTTACACAGAATTTATGGTATGCCACTCATGATAATGGTATTGCAGCTTTGGTTTATTCTCCTAGTGAAGTAAAAGCGAAAGTAGCAGATGGAATTGAGATCAGGATCATTGAGGAAACTAATTATCCTTTTGATGAAAAGATAAAGTTCACTATACATATTGAAAATAAAAGCAAAACCGGGAATTTCCCATTTCACCTGAAGATACCTTCCTGGACTAAAAATGCTTCCATCTTTATTAATGGAAAAAGCTGGAATGCTGCAC
>JALZIY010000269.1 GCA_030860085.1 Bacteroidota bacterium
ACATCCCCCCTCTCCATTCATGGAGAGGGGCAGGGCGTGAGATGGGTGAGGTCGATCTCCTCTTTAACACAAAAGAACAACCTGCATTTAACCGCCAGTTTGAATTGCTGATCAACGATTTAAAAAACTGGGAAAGTAAAGGGTTTACAGTAAATATCTTTGCGGAAAATCCTAAGCAACTCGAACGTCTCTACACGATTTTTAAGGATCTGAATGAGGAAATTCATTTCAACCCCTTCGCCACCTCCATACATGAAGGCTTTATAGATGAAGATTTAAAAATTGTTTGTTATACAGATCACCAGATATTTCAACGCTATCATAAATACAAGGTTAAACAGGCATATAATAAAAATAAAGCCATAACTCTTCGTATACTGCGTGAATTACAGGCCGGCGATTTTGTTACGCATATTGATCATGGCGTGGGCATATATAGCGGTTTGCAAAAAATGGAAGTGAATGGCAGGCTGCAGGAAGCTGTTAGGATAATTTATAAAGACAATGACATACTGTATGTGAATATTAATTCGCTGCATAAAATTGCAAAATACTCCGGCAAGGAGGGCACGGTACCAAAGGTTAACAAATTAGGAAGCGATGTTTGGAATAAACTAAAAGAAAAAACAAAAGTAAAGGTCAAAGCGATTGCATTTGACCTAATCAAATTATATGCGCAACGAAAGGCGCAGCAAGGTTTCCAGCATACGCCTGATACTTACATGCAAACAGAGCTGGAAGCTTCATTTATTTATGAAGACACCCCTGATCAAAGCAAGGCAACGGCCGATGTAAAAAAAGATATGGAATCAGCCTCGCCCATGGACCGCCTTGTGTGCGGCGATGTAGGTTTTGGCAAAACAGAGATTGCTATTCGTGCAGCTTTTAAAACATGTATTGATGGAAAGCAGGCCGCCATATTGGTGCCAACCACCATTTTAGCTTTTCAGCATTTTAAAACATTTAGTGATCGCTTAAAAGATTTTCCTGTAACGGTAGATTATATCAATCGTTTTAAGTCAGCAAAAGAAAAAAAAGAAACGTACAAAAAATTAGAAGAAGGGAAAGTCGATATTATCATCGGCACCCATGCCTTATTAGGAAGGGATGTTAAGTTCAAAAATTTAGGTTTACTAATTATCGATGAAGAGCAAAAATTTGGTGTAGGGCATAAAGAAAAAATAAAAACACTGCGTACCAATGTTGATGCCTTGACGTTAACCGCTACCCCTATTCCACGTACACTTCAGTTTAGTTTGATGGGTGCCCGCGATCTTTCTATTATTAATACGCCGCCACCTAACCGGCAGCCAATTCAAACAGAAATAAGAGTATATAATGAAGATCTTCTGCGAGATGCTATTTATTTTGAAGCAGAACGCAGTGGCCAGGTTTTCTTTATCCATAACCGTGTGCAAGGCCTCCCGGAAATGGCTGCCAGGATGCAAGCTTTATGTCCTGATCTTAGTATTGGTTATGCCCACGGCCAAATGGAAGGCCACGACCTGGAAGAACACATACTTGATTTTATTGAAAGAAAATATGATGTACTCGTTTGTACAAATATAGTAGAGAGTGGTGTTGACATTCCAAACGTTAATACCATTATTGTTAATAATGCTCACCAGTTTGGATTGAGCGATCTGCACCAATTAAGAGGGCGGGTTGGCCGCAGTAATAAAAAAGCTTTTTGCTATTTGTTGGCTCCTCCAATGAGTACGCTGCCAAACGACTCCCGCAAACGTTTGCAAACTTTAGAACAACACAGTGATCTCGGTAGCGGTTTTCAAATTGCCATGCGTGATCTTGATATTCGCGGTGCAGGAAATATGCTTGGAGGGGAACAAAGTGGTTTCATGGCAGATATTGGGTTTGAAACCTATCAAAAAATATTAAATGAGTCAATACGTGAACTGAAGCGCACAGATTTTAAGGACTTATTTAAAGATGAAATTTCTAAACAAGATGATTTTGTACAGGATTGTACCATAGATACCGATCTGGAAATATTGATTCCCGATGAATACGTGGAGAATATCACTGAGCGGCTCTCGCTTTATTCTCGTTTGGACAATTGTGATTCGGAACAAGAATTACTTCAAATGGAGCAGGAATTTTTAGATCGTTTTGGACCCCTTCCACCAGAAGTGCAGGAATTATTCATTACGGTCCGTTGCCGCAAGCTGGCTGTGGAATTGGGTTTTGAAAGAATAATTTTAAAAAATAATGCGCTTAGGTGTTATTTTATCAATAAAGCCGACTCGCCTTATTTTGAATCAGATATTTTTAAAAACATACTGGATTATTTACAGACGGGCACTAACAAAGCAAAACTAAAACAAACAGGTAAGTACTTTATTTTAGTAATGGAACCTGCTAACAGTATGCAGGAAGTCTATAGTTTTTTGCAAAAGATGCATTCAGGAGTACATAAGGCACAACCCATCGAGATGTAGGTTAATAATACAATAGATGCATTCAATTTTCGCTTGACGAATGTAATTGTGGGCAGTGGGACTGCCTCACAGCAGCCGACCTGGTTGGCGTCTCCACCAACCGGTAAGAATTTGGAATCCACACATACAAAGCTTGGAATATTTGATCCTTTGCTTATTTTTAGACTTACAATTACTCTATGAAGCCACGCCATCAATTCTTGCTTGTTGCATCTTTCTTCTTTTCACTCACTCTTTTTTCACAAAACAGTGCACCCATTTTTTTAAAAACTGGTGCCATTACGCCATTGCCTAATATTTCAACATCTTATATCGATGGTTTTAATAAAAAACTAAACAGTATTGGTGGAAAAACTTTTGCGCTTTTGCAATTCGAAAATATTCCCACTGAACAGGATAAAAAAACCTTATTCAGCTCCGGTATTGTATTGCTTGATTATATTCCTAACAATGCTTACACAGTAAGTATTACCGGGCCAGTTAGTTTAGGTGCTTTGAAACAGGCAAAAGCCAGGGCTTTATTAGAACTCTCGCCACAACAAAAAATGGATGAAAGGCTGGCGAAAGAGAACTTTCCCGATTGGTCAATAAAAGTTGCCGGTACAGTTGATGTATGGATCAGTTTTCCAAAAACATACCCTGCTTTAGAAGTAGTTCAACTTCTTGAAGAAAATAATTTCCAGATAACTACAACCGAATTACAAGCTTACAGAATTATAGGCGTTCGGGCGGCAAAAAACAAAATAGAAGCATTGGCCTCTTTTCCATTTATTGAATATGTGCAGCCAATCCCTCGCCCCGATCATACTCTTAATCAAAGCAATCGTAATGGATCGAGAGCAACTGTATTAAATGCATCTGTTGCCAATGGAGGCAAAAATTTAAATGGCGAAGGTGTTGTAATAGGAATTGGTGATAATACATCTGCTCAACCTCATATAGATTTTTATGGCAGGTTAATTAATCGTAACACCATAACGGGTGCTGCACACGGAATTCACGTGGCAGGTATTGCAGCCGGTGGCGGTATTGTCAATGAACTTTATCGCGGGTATGCGCCGAAAGCAAAGATCATTGATGCGTCTTTTTCAAGAATTTTACAAAGTGCGCCGATATATGTGAAAGAC
>JALZIY010000323.1 GCA_030860085.1 Bacteroidota bacterium
ATCGTTAAGAGTTATATGAAAAAGCAAAGTGCAAATAAAGTAGATGATCTTGGTATAACTGTGGCCGGTAAAACAGGCACACCGGAACGAATATGGAAAAAAGAAAGGATCAATGACGGGTGGTACGTTTTCTTTGCTCCGAAAATTAAAGGTGCAGGGCATCTAGTGGTTTGCGTGCGGATTGAAGATTCTAAGGGCTCCAGTGAAGCAGTAAAATTGGCAGGCAAGCACATTATCCCAAAATTATTGGAGCGTGGTTATATAAAAGGTTTTGAGCAGCCCGTAAAAACTATCCAAAAAGCTAATCAAAGAATGGGTGGAGATAGTTTGCGTAAGATCGAGAACAGGAATTAGAAGAACAATAAAAAATGCAGAGTGTAATGCCCACTCTGATAGATTTGTTGTTGTACAAGGGAAGCCCTTCGTCAGGCTAGGGTAAACTTGCAACAAAAGCTGAGATATAGTTGGAAGCCGGTAACCAAATAATTGGACTACTTATTGAATTAAATCATCTTAAAGAAGAAAGAAATATTTAAAAATAATGTTAGATATATTTAAACGCAGTACACCGGATCGTCCGGTTGATGTAAAAACAATTCGCGAAAGGTTGTTGCAATTTATCAAAGAACGGCTTAAAAAAGCAGAAGGAGGCGAAGGCACTAACATTAAAGGAATACAAGTTTTTATTAACTGCAGTCCTGAAGAAAAACATTTGTATGAAGCAGTTGTCTATGTAGAAGATGCTGAAAAGTTTAAAAATGAGGTACAAAAAATTGCCGATGATTATGCAATAGAGCTCCCGGATAGCTGGGCAATGGAAACAATTTTTATTGAAAATTTGCCGGCACAAGCCATGAAAATCCCTGACCTGGATGCAGCCTTGTTCATCTTAACAAGCCAGCGTGCTGTACATCAAACAGTCACGGCGTATATAAAGGTGAGAGTTGGCGAAGCTGAAAAAAACATTTATCCAATCACATCAACCAGTGGTAAAATTTATATTGGCAGAGAACGACGGGTACAAACTGCAGATGGTTTTTACAGGGAAAACAAAATTGCTTTTCCTGAAGCTAATGGAAACGAGAGTAACAAATTTGTAAGCAGGCAACATGCACACTTAGAATTTGATAATGACCTCGGTTGTTTTTTATTATTTGCAGATGAAGGAGGCGTGCCGCCACGTAATAAAATAAAAATAAGATCGGCCACAGATGCAAATCCAATCAAATTATACACTACGAAAATCGGGCATCCGTTGCAGGAAGGAGATCAAATACTTTTAGGGCAATCTGCTTTATTAGAATTTAGTTATAAGGAAGAGGATAATAATTTATAGCAATGGCCAGGGTATTTACTATAACAGAAGGATTGGAAAATATGGGTGCTCTAAAATCCGGGGGGCAGGGTTCAGTATATAAAGGAAGACGGATCGGCCCAATTGTGACTGCTGTAAAACTGCTTCCAACGCCAATCCATTCAGAAAGTGAAGACGACAAACATTTCAGGGATTTTAGAAATGAAGTGGAAAAGCTAAAAAAAGTAAACGAGCAGCCCAATCCCAATGTTGTAAAAATTCTTAGTTCCGGCATAACAGAAACGGGCAACCTCCCTTTTATTGAAATGGAATATATTGAAGGGCCTGATCTTGAAGAATTATTAAAACCACCACATCCTTCTCTTTTTACAATTAAAGAAACCATCAAGGTAGCCGAGCATCTTTCCAATGCCTTAGCACATTGTCACCGCGTAGATGTAAAACATGGCGATATAAAAAGCAATAACGTAAAATTTAATCATCACTCAGGTAACTATGTGTTGCTTGACTTTGGTCTTGCCATCATGTCGGATGAGCAGCGCAGAACCAGCTTGCGACATGCCGGTGCTATTGAATTTATGGCGCCGGAGCAGAATGAAGGTGTCATGTTATTTGAAACAGATATTTATTCTTTTGGCATAATCCTTTTTGAATTGTTGGCAGGCACGGTTCCTTTTCCTTTAAAAGATAAAGGTGAAACTGCCCGAAACATGGTGATGATTTCTCACATGGAAACTGCTGTGCCCGATGTTCTTGCCTTGCGAAAACAAAACTTACCACAAGAGTGGAGCTTTCAAAAGAAAGAGCATGAAATGAATGTGCCTGGTTGGCTGGTGAGTGCTATTTATAAATGCCTGGAAAAAAAACCTGAAAAACGTTTTAAAGATGGTATAGCGCTACACGATTACATTACTTTAAATAGCACACTCACAATAAACAAAGGGGAAGTGAGCAGCCAAACCCTAACATCATTTCAGGGAGAAAATCAAAAGCTATTAGAGGAAAAAGAAAAATTGCAGGGTTTTTTAGCTGAATACCAGGGCTTATCAGAAAAAATGGATGCTGAATTAAAATTTTTGAGGGCAGATCTGGAACAGAAAGAAAAAGAGTTGAAAGACTCTTTGGACAATCCACCTGCTTATACTTATCAAAACAGCCCCGTAAGAAATGGAGTTTCTAAAAGCGCCTTTTTTGCTTTGCTTTTTTTAACGGTTTGCCTGGGTGTTTTTGCTGCCTATTCGTTATTAAAAGATAATAAATCACAACCTTCATCTGAAATAGGATCCAGTATAACCGATACTCAAACCACTAATGCTGAATCTTCAGAAGAAGATGCAACAGGATCAAACAAAAATCTGGCAGATGATTCCAATATAAACAAAAAAAGAAATGATCAAAAACCACAAGAAACAAGTAATGTTTCGGAAAATAAAACTTCCGATCCTTTGATTTTTGATACCGCTGCATCTAACTCTCAGCCTAATGGTGATACTACATCCTCTGACGAGGTAATTGCTAAGTATAAATTAGCTTCCAAAAAGGCTTACTTCCATAACCAGCCAGATGAAAGCACCCGTAGAAGGGCTTTTATCAATCATTGGAATAATGCTATTGTTGAAGCGCTTGATGAACAAAACGGGTTTATTTATATAATCTATACAAATAGTTTGGGACAAACATCCAAAGGATGGCTTAATAAAAAAGACCTGGTAGAGGTTAATAATTAGTGTTATGTTAATGATAATTTCCGCTTTGTGAGAGTAGAAACTGAGAATGAAAAAGCGATTTCGCCTTTGACTTCTCAGGTGGGACTTAACATTAGTGCAACCATGTAGGCACCAATGCCGTTTCGTAGTTATACGATTGCAAATAAAAATATAATGACTTATTTATGCAAAGCCAAACCCATCCTATGAATACTATAAAAAAATTAATCAGAAACATTCCTTCGCGGTCCATTGAACTTAAAAAGTTTTCAGTCGGAGAATCCTACCATAAAACAGCTATTGATATTGCACTTATTTTGTTGATAACTGTGATGATAGTTATCTACAAGGCAAATAAATATACCGTTGACAGTTCACTAATGACTAGTGCCTATTAACTGGCATTGGTTACCCTTAATGAGGCATCTCTTCTATAAAATATAATAATTACTAATCCTTACAGATAAATAATAAGCTTGTGTTTAAGCCTTGTAAAGCTATTTGCTATAAAATTTTTTTATTGTAAAATATTGATACTCATTTTGTTTTTACAGAAATTTAGAAATATGCCTAAGAAAGTAAAGCTTGGCAGGATTATTATATATACATTACCGATCAACTATTTACACACTTTAAAACTTAAATCAATGGGAAACATCTTGTATGTAATAGCAGTTATCCTGCTCATCGGCTGGCTACTTGGCAAATTTGCTTTTGGGGTAACAGGTAATCTTATTCATATTCTACTTGTTATTGCAGTAATTGTTTTCCTAATTAAATTGTTAGGCGGCAGCAGAAGTATTTAATTCGTTATACTGCATTTGTTATATCAGGTTAAAGTGAAGATGATAAAGTGAAAAACAGGTTTAATCTTTTTATAGCAGGAATAAAGGGTGTTGTTTTCAACACCTTTTTTTAATTAAAGATTTTAGAAATATCTATTTTTCAGATTTTGTTAGAGAATGACTCATTTGTAATACTCCGTAATGTTGAGGAACTTTTATTCGTTTAAATAAAAAAACTATCAAAAACATACAAAGGAGTAGAATCGCTAATCCTGCTTCCTGTGGAAGATTTTTTAAAAAATAGGCAAGCACTAACAAAAAGCCGTGCATTGTGCAAATTAATTTTGATGTAAAATTATGGCTCCATCCATTGTTGGTAAGTAAGTGATGAATGTGAGTTTTGTCCGGCGCAAAAGGTGATTTCCCATTCCATATTCTAAGGCTAAAAACACGCAGTGTATCAAAAACCGGCACTAATACAATGGCTAAAACAAGTATGGGTGCGTGTGGAAGTAGCGAAGAACTGAACGTGCTGCTAAGTTGTAACAATCTTATACATAAAACACTGACGACAAACCCAAGAACCAGTGAGCCTGTATCACCCAT
>JALZIY010000312.1 GCA_030860085.1 Bacteroidota bacterium
AACCATAAGCAGAAGCTGTACCTGCATTGTAAGGCAAATTACGGCCACGCGTTTGCCCATCCTCATCATTAATGGCAAAAGTCACTCCTGCTTTTTGAAGCATAGCCGGTGTTTTATAAGGCTGGTCAACATCATCGTCCTGTAATGTAGGAAGTGCATGCGGCTGGTTTAAAATAACAAAAACATTATTCTGCTTTAAAAGGTCAGCAATCTGCCAGCTATCGCTGCCACCAACTATTACAACATCAAAACCAAATTCTTTTACAAAATCCAGCGCTATCAACATTTGTTTTACGGTGTTTGCATGCACGTATAGTTTTTTGCTTTTATCAAATAATCCTTTCACAGCAGTAAACTTTAAATTGGTTTCTTCATGTGTATCGATTGCTGAATAAGCTTTTGCCTCTTTAAAAAAACTTTTTATTCTGTCAACCTGTTCAAGACCCTGCTTAACCACATCAACCTGCGGAGTATTTGGATTAGGGCCACCAGGAGCTCCACCGCCTCCAAATCCACGGGGGCGTGCAATCAAAGATGGCATCGTAAAATGAATGCCTGCATCTGTTTTGTAAGCGGCATCTTCCCAGTTCCATGCGTCTAACTGCACAACAGAAGATGAGCCGCTGATCAACCCCCCTTCAGGAACAATATTGGCCAGCAAAATACCACTGGAGCGAAGGGTATTAATAACTTTTGAATCCGTATTATACGCAACGATGGAGCGGACGTTAGGATTGAGCTCACCAATTTCTCTTACATCAGAAGTAGCACGTACACTATTAATATCTACCAAACCAAGGTTACTTGCAGGAAGAATTAACCCCGGATACACATGCTTGCCTTGTGCATCTACGTTAGTTGCGCCGGAAGGTGCAGTAACACTGGCACCAACCGCCGTTATTTTTCCATCTGTAATAACGATAGATCCTTTTTCAATAACCTGGCCGTTTCCAACATGTATGGTTGCATTGGAAATAAAGGTGGTGCCTTTTTGTTTCTCGGCAGGATAAACTGTTTCCTGTGCGGTGGCGTTTATTGCGAGAAGTATGGTTGTATAAAAGAGTATTTTTTTCATTTTTTTATTTTTGAAGTTCACATGTTTGCGAGTTCACATGTTCACGAGTTGGTCTCGCGGGATTTATATTTTGTTCCTTTAAAATCTGATGTTTCAAGATAGCCAATGAGTTTTTGTAACATGATAATAATTTCCTTTGCTTGTTCATAAAGCGTTGTAAATTCTTCCTGAGAAATGTAATTTCTGTCTAGCGCTCTATAAAGTTGTGAACGGAACTCTCCACAAGAGCCTTTAGAAATGTAGAGGAATTGGAGAAATTCACGATTGCCGCTCCTTTCAAATCCTTCAGCAATATTATCCATAATAGAACCTGCGGAACCTTCAATCTGGCCAATAAGCCTGAAGTTGTTTTTGAATCTTCCTGTATCAATATAAGATCCAATTAGTTTATTCAACTCCCTTGCTTTTTGCCACGCAAAAATTTCTTCAAATTTTTTTATTGTTGCCATACTAACTGAATTTAACTCGTGAACATGTGAACATGTGAACTCGTAAACTTGGATTTAGGAACTAAACTATTCAAACTCCTCCGCATCAATCACTAACAACCCATGATTATGCAAATGATCGCTGCAAGTATGCATGATCTGGTAGCTTGGCTGTGCTGGCGTAACGGGGGCACCACTTTTCTTTTCGCTATTCATCTTTTTTACAATGCGGTTACGTTCGGCATCTACCAGTTTCTGCATTTCTTCATCTTTTACCCGGTCAAAGTATACAATGCCATCAACTATCGTATATAATGATTTTGCATAAATGCTTAATGGATGATCGCTCCATACTACAACGTCCCCATCTTTGCCTGTTTTTAAACTACCTACACGGTCATCAACACGCAACATTTTTGCAGGATTGAGTGTGACCATTTTCAATGCTTCTTCTTCGGTAACACCGCCATATTTTACAATTTTAGCTGCCTCCTGGTTTAAGCGACGCGCCATTTCTGCATCATCAGAATTGATGGCAACATTCAAACCTACTTTGTGCATAATCGCTGCATTGTATGGAATAGCATCCTGCACTTCCATTTTGTAAGCCCACCAATCGGAGAAGGTTGATGCATTAGCACCATGCGCTTTCATTTTATCAGCTACTTTATAACCTTCCAAAATATGGGTAAACGTGTTGTATTTAAAACCCATGCGGTTACCTACTTCTATTGCACTGTTGATCTCACTTTGCACATAGGAGTGACAAGTAATGAATCGCTTATTATTTAAAATTTCAACCAATGCATCTAATTCAAGATCCCTTCGCGGGGCCATCACACCCTTTTTGGTTTTGTTGGCTTCGTAATCTTTCCATGCCTTTTGGTAATCTTTTGCCCGTGTAAAAGCATCTACCAGCACTTGTTCAACACCCATTCGCGTATCAGGGTAACGGTTGTTTTGGCCGGCCTGGGCAGGCGCACGTTTTACATTTTCGCCCAATGCAAATTTTATCTGTCCATCCCAGTTTTTGAATTTAAGATCCTCAGCATTGGCACCCCAACGTAATTTTATCAACTGGGTTTGTCCACCAATTACATTAGCCGAACCATGAAGAATGTGAGAAGTGGTAACGCCACCACTTAACTGGCGATAGATATTAATATCATCAGGATTTAAATTATCTGCAATGCGAACTTCAGAAGTTACACTTTGCCCGCCTTCATTAATTGATGCTGCTGCAATGTGAGAGTGTTCGTCAATGATGCCTGCTGTTACATGCTTGCCGGTTCCATCAATAACTCTTCCGCCACCATCAGAAAGG
Source organism: Bacteroidota bacterium (assembly GCA_030860085.1). Lineage (GTDB taxonomy): Bacteria > Bacteroidota > Bacteroidia > Chitinophagales > Chitinophagaceae > Flavisolibacter. The sequence goes on from JALZIY010000312.1 coordinate 2,828, forward strand.
CTTTTTCCAACACCAGCAATTTTTCCATTTCTTATCAACACATCGGTGTTTTGAAGAACCCCTTCTTTTTCATTTGTCCAGACAGTGGCATTTCTAATTAAAATGGTCTCTTGTTTTGGCGCCTTGTCTTCTTCCCAACCAAAAGGTTCAAAAGGATAGATAACTTTTCCAATAGGCCCAAGGGGTCTTTTGCGGGCACTATCCGGTTTTTGTGTTCCGGGTTGATCGTAGCTGCCTGTCCAAGTAAAACGATTACCTGCACTGTCTTCACCGGTACCCGTCCATACATCACCACTTACAATTCCACTCAAGTTTAAGTTCTCACCACCTTTTCTTTCCGGTGCAACATTTATCCTCACCTGGCGGCCATCATAATAAAATTTAGACGTAACTGTATCCTTACTAATTAAACTGGCCGCGGTACTGCTTTTAAAATCCAGGGTATAATTAACAGGGCCGGATGGTGTATTTAAAACGATCTTATAAGAACCTTTTGGGTCTTTCCAACTTTCGTCTTTGACACTATATTTAGTTCCCTGTATCCAGTTTTGATGAATAATTGTTTTGTCATTAAATATAGGGCCGGATGTAATTAAAAAATTAGCCCATTTGCCGGCATCCAATGTACCCACCTGGTTATAAACGCCTAAGATAGTTGCAGGCGTTTTTGTCAGTGCATTTATTGCGCCTGCTTCCGTTAGTCCATAATTAAACGCCGTACGTAAATTGGTCATAAATGTTTTTACATCCCGCAGATCAGAAGTTGTAAGACAAAAAGGTACACCTGCTTTTTCCAGCGCTCCCGCATTTGTTGGCGCCATTTCCCAATGCTTCATATCGCCCAGCGATACAAACCTCGCATCATTTGGATCTTCCACATCCTGTGCCTGGGGAAAGTTTAGTGTAATGATATAGGTAGCGCCTGTGGCCTTAATGTCTTTCAAACGTTGGTATTCGTTCGTGCCTCCTTTTATAATGTATTGCACACCAAATTCATCTCCTATTCTATCAGCCCGCAATGCATTCCATTTATCCCCTGCGTCAAAAATTTGCGGCAGGTTTTGGGTTTCGTTCCAGGCTTGCAAACTAAGATTCAAACCTTCGGTTGCGGGTTTATTTTTATACCATTGTGCATCTAAAAAACTTTGACGTAATAAGGCAATCAT
>JALZIY010000332.1 GCA_030860085.1 Bacteroidota bacterium
ATGCTGTAATTACGGTTTAAGTAAGCATCAACCAATTCATAACCGACATGGGTTGCCCAACTTCCCATTGCAAATTTTATTTTGTTTGAAGGAGCATATGTAAAGTACAGTTGCTTAATAGAAAGTCTTGAATTTGCATCATTGTAAGAGAATTCTTCAGCTCTCTTACCAAAGCCAAGATCTGCTACTATGCCTACTTTCTTATATGTGTGCTCAGCTTTCAGCGATAACATTCCAAGCTCAATTGAATTATGTGAATTGGTGAAGCTGGTAAAATTGTTAAAGGGTCTCTCATTAACATCGTGAAAATTGTACCGGTAATAAACATCGGCCGAACCCGATAACTTAAACGGTAACCCTGTAGAGTCCTGTGCATCAGCATTGATAAATGTAAACAACGCGAATGGTAGTGTTAAAAATTTTCTTAACATTGTTTTGGATTTATGATTATTAAATAGAAAGGGTAGGCAATAATTAACTTTCGCAAGAAGTTAATTAAACCAGTTCTGCCCTTTCTTCTTCTTTATGTACGCCATTGGTCGTTACCAGCAAAGTTCCCTGCAGGTATTTTTCGTTATGCTGACTTGCATCAAGGCCTGCTTCTTCATCTGCAGAACTCACCCTTATCGGCTGAACAAGATTGATTAATTTGAAAATGGCGAAAGATGCAATAAAGCTATATCCAACTACTATGGCCAACCCTTTTAATTGAGTAAAAAAGAATGCGCTGTTACCATAGAACAAGCCATCAGCTCCTGCAGCATTCACTGTTTTGGTTGCAAATATGCCTGTCATTATCATACCTACAATACCACCAATACCATGGCAGGGAAATACATCCAATGTATCATCGAGCTTTGATTTTGATTTGTAATAAACCGCAATGTTGGAAATGATTGCTGCAATTACACCAACAAAAATACTTTGTGGTATAGCAACAAATCCTGCGGCAGGAGTTATAGCAACCAGCCCTACAACCGCACCAATGCAAAATCCTAATACAGATGGTTTTTTGCCTTTCAGCACATCAAAGAACATCCATGATAACCCGGCGGCGGCTGCGGCGGTGTTGGTGGTAGCAAAGGCGGAAACACCTAAGCTATTTGCACCTAAGGCTGAACCTGCATTAAAGCCAAACCAACCAAACCAAAGTAAACCTGTACCTATTAATACATATGGAATGTTTGCAGGAGGGATCTCCCGGTGCTCCAGATGTGATTTACGGCGTTTTAAAACTAAAGCGCCTGCCAATGCTGCACAGCCCGCTGATATATGCACTACCGTTCCACCGGCAAAATCGAGTACACCCATTTTAAAAAGAAAACCTTCGGGGTGCCATGTCCAGTGCGCTATTGGAGCATACACGCATAAACTAAATAATGCAATAAAAAGGATGTAGGATGTGAAGCGAATTCTTTCAGCAACTGCTCCCACAACAAGTCCGGGCGTTATGATTGCAAACATCAATTGAAATAAAGCAAAGAGTGTTAATGGAATAGTAGGTGCAAGGCTCCATGGTTCACCTGAATTAACCCCTTTAAAGAATAGATGAGTGAAAGGATTGCCGATTAACCCGCGATAACTTTCACCAAAGCTTAAACTATATCCTACAGTCACCCAGAGAATACTCACTATACCAGCCGCAACAACGCTTTTGATCATGGTTGAGATTACGTTCTTGCGGTGAACCATACCTCCATAAAAGAAAGCAAGGCCAGGCGTCATTAAAAACACGAGTGCTGTGGCAACAATAATCCAGGCTATATCTGATCCGCTGTATTTACCGGCATCATCAAAATTGGGAAGAGAAGGAATAAAAATTGCGCCAATAGCAATTGCAATTAAAATCAAAAATGGGGCAACATTTCTTACGGTTAAATTTCGCATTATATGAAGTTTTAGTGAATAAAGATTAGAACTTCATACAGCAGCATCTTTTCAAAAATAGAAGAAAAGAAAACTAAAACCAAGAAAATGATACATAAAAAAATTTTTAATATGGCTAAAAACGTGGATAACTTATAGGAAAACTAATTTATGTTCCCTTTTTACTCATAAATAAATACATTTTATTTAAATATTCCAAAAAAATTGTGGATAAAAAGCATATGTAGTAAAATTTAATATGTTTAGGGCCACTATATACTAAGGTAGTTGTTTACATTTTCTGCGCACTCTCTTCCCTCGTTTATTGCCCATACAACAAGTGATTGCCCACGACGCATATCACCTGCAGTAAAGATCTTCCGGATATTTGTTTGGTAGTTCTTGTCAGTAGCTTTTACATTACCCCTTTCATCCACTTCTATGCCCATACCATTAATTAAGCCTTCGTGTTGGGCATGAAGGAAGCCCATGGCTAATAAAGCAAGTTGACAAGGTATTGTTCTTTCGCTTCCGGCTATCTCTATGAATTGTGCAGGGTTGCCTTCCGGAGAAAGTTTCCACTCCAGGTCAACTATCTTTAATGCCTCGAGGTTACCATTTCCGTCACCTATAAATTGTTTAGTAGCTATTGCCCATTTTCTTTCCACGCCTTCTTCATGCGAAGAAGAAGTTTTCATGATCATTGGATATGTTGGCCAGGGCATATTATCAGTTCGTGACCTTGGCGGTTCAGGCAGCAATTCAAATTGAGTAACTGATAAGGCTCCTTGCCTGTTTGATGTACCTACACAATCACTGCCGGTGTCTCCTCCACCTATTATAACTACATGTTTTCCTTCAGCAGTTAAATTGTTGATGGAATCTTTATTACTTACCCGTTTGTTTTGCTGCTTTAAAAAATCCATTGCAAAAGAAATCCCATTCAGTTCTCTTCCTGATATAATCAGGTCTCTTGGAATAGTAGATCCGCCTGCCAGCACAATAGCATCAAATTTTCTAAGTAGGTCATTGAAGGGAACATTAACACCAACTTCTGCGTTGCATTGAAAAATAACACCTTCTTCTTTCATCAGGTCAATGCGTCTTTCGACAACCCATTTCTCTAACTTGAAATCAGGAATACCATATCGTAGTAAACCGCCAAACTCATCATCACGTTCAAAAACTGTAATGGCATGTCCTTCATAATTTAATTGCGCTGCTGCTGCAAGACCTGCAGGACCAGAGCCTACAATTGCTACATTCTTCCCCGTTTTTGAAATGGATTTATAAGGCTTCACTAAACCTTTTTCAAAAGCAACTTCTATAATGTGCTTTTCAATTTCTTCAATAGTAACAGGTGGCTGATTAATGCCAAGCACACATGAGCTTTCGCAAGGCGCAGGGCAAACACGACCGGTAAACTCGGGAAAATTATTGGTCGCTGAAAGTATATCATACGCTTCTTTCCAGTTCTGCTTGTACACCGCATCATTAAATTCAGGGATTAAATTTCCTAATGGGCAACCATGATGGCAAAACGGAACGCCACAATCCATGCACCGCGCAGCCTGCTGGTTCAGCTTCTCAACTTCGTATGCGTGTATAAATTCTTTAAAGTCATGCACACGTTCTTCAACAGGGCGTTTTGCAGGAAGCTCTCTTGTAAAGTCTAAAAAACCAGTTGGTTTAGCCATTAGTTATTTTGTTTTTGTATCCAGACGTCATTGCGAGGAGTTGCGAGGTACGAAGCAAAGCAATCCCTGTGAGTATAAATTGCCCCCATGAAAGTGCAGGGGATTGCCTCGTCGTTTCTCCTCACAATAACGAGTGACATTACAATGTTGATATTGTTATGCTGCCCTCTCACTGTCATTGATGCTTGTATCATTATCATTTATACTCTCAATGGCAGTAACTTGTGTCGCTGCCAGCACTCTCTTGTAATCTTTTGGAAACACCTTGATAAAATTCCTCACCTGGTTATCGAAATCGTCAATGATAAACTTTGCCACTGTGCTATGTGTATATTGAAAATGATTTTCAATCATCTGCCTAAGCTCTTTATAATCCTGATCTGAAACCTCATGCAGGTCTACCATTTCAGGGTTACAAAGCGATCTAAAACTTCCCCTAACATCATACACATAAGCGAGGCCGCCGCTCATGCCTGCAGCAAAGTTTCTTCCTGTGTCACCGAGAACTACTATGCATCCACCGGTCATATACTCACAGCCATGATCGCCAACACCTTCTACTACTGCTTGTACACCAGAATTGCGGACAGCAAAACGTTCTCCTGCTTTACCACGGATGTAAGCAGTACCCGATGTTGCACCATAAAAAGCAACATTTCCTATAATGATGTTTTCCTCAGGAACAAGGCCTGCGTTGGCAGAAGGATATACTATAAGCTTAGCGCCAGACAACCCTTTGCCGAAGTAATCATTTGCATCACCTTCCAATTCCATTGTTACACCGTTAGTGTTGAATGCGCCAAAGCTTTGCCCCGCAGTACCGGTGAATTTAAAATGTATGGTATCATCAGGCAAGCCTGCTGATCTATATTTTTTGGATATTTCGTTTGATAAAATTGTTCCTGCTGTACGATCTGTATTTTTTATTTCAAATGAAGCATACACTTTCTGTTGGTGTTCGAGTGCAGGTTGTACTGCTTCCAATAATTTCCAATCCAATAACGTATCCAGGCCGTGATCCTGTTCTTCCTGTTTATATAAACCTGTTGTTGTATCTGCAGGTTGTTTATATAAAATTGCAGACAGGTCAAGCTTGCTATATTTCCAATGCTTAACATCAGTTCTTGCTTCAAGACAATCCACCTGGCCTATCATTTCCTCTACAGTTCTAAAGCCAAGCTCCGCCATAATCTCCCGTAGTTCCTCAGTAACAAATTTGAAGAAGTTGACAACATGATCTGCATCTCCGTTATATAATTTACGCAGCTCTTTATCCTGCGTTGCTATACCAACAGGGCATGTATTCAAGTGACATTTACGCATCATAATACATCCCTCAACAACCAGCGCTGCCGTTGCTATACCCCATTCTTCTGCTCCAAGCAATGTTGCAATTGCAATGTCTTTTCCTGTTTTCAACTGCCCGTCAGTTTGTACTACAACACGAC
>JALZIY010000396.1 GCA_030860085.1 Bacteroidota bacterium
AAACTACTACTTTAATGAAGGAAACTATGGAACTATACCTTGAAGCAATGGCAGAAGACGGAGTGATCATTCCTTCCTCAAAGGGGCTTCGTTATCATATAGAGCAGGGAATATTTGACGAAAGCCAGGTTGCAGAGGAATACTACATTGCGCAAGTGGAAGTGCATTTGCCAAAAGTGACGGCGTGATAAGCATCATAAGTTATTGAGTAAACAGCAAGAGTTTTCGTTTGTATGACAGCAGTTGATATAGTTGATGGTGAGATACCTTTCAGTATTAAAACGGATTTTCGTCTATTGATCCATCCATTGAAAAATCCTCATCATCATTTCTGTTCCAGATTCCCAGGCAGGGACAATATTCTTTAAAAATGCAGTCTGGTGCATATCCTGTACAAAAATCAAAACTCATCATGCCGCTGTTTACAATAGTTGTTTTCGTGTTCAACGTATCCACAGTCATTTTATAAGCAATAGGTATGGGAAGCGTTTCCGGTAAATCAATACCCTGGTTCCAGGAAAACATCATGTGGCCAAAGGCTGTCATCACCTGTTTCATTTCCACATGGGTCAATTGCTCTGGTGGTGGAAAATTAATAGCATCCAATCCGCAATAATAGCCGAAAGTATGCGGCAGTTCTTCATCTCCTTCCTCAATCCAACGTTCCACTTCTTCAAAATGTTCTTCAATGGTTTGTGGCCGCCCGGATTCAGGAATTTCGTTACGGTGAGCAGCAGCAATATCGGCGAGTAGATGGGGAAGGTAGGGATGCATTTCGGTAATCAGAGATATTATTTTTAGTAAAACTTTCGGCTCACTTTTCTTCCGGTCTTTCAATTGTTTTAGCGCTTCAGGGACTTAAGGTAATGCTCTTTATTTAACAGCATATTTTTCCTGTAGTTCATTTAATGTAAATGTTATGCCTTCTCCATTTTCAATATCTGCAATTGATTTTTGCAAATGTTTTTTATTTGCATCTGTAGATAAAAGGTATTCGGTTTCATCCAAAAAATCAGAAACTGTTATTTCAATCTCTTTATTTTTAAAAGCTGTTCTGATAATATTTATAATATCATCTGTAAGTTCTTTTTCATTTAATCTGAATGAAGTTTTCATGTAACAAATTTATAAGAAAACGGCATTCGACAGGCAACATCTGCAACAATACAAACTTATTATACGTTTTTCTATACCTTTTTGTTTATATAGGATAAGCAGCAAGTCCTGCTTTCATAGCTCCTTCAATGGTGCCATCAACATGCTCCACGCCGGGAAAGAACCTTTCATCGGGATCATAAGTTTCGGAACTCCATTTAAAAATTGCAAAATCCCATTTTTTTATATTCCCGGAATATTTCAGCCTTACCACCGGTGAGATCCGGTCAAATTCTTTCCTGTTCAGATAGAGAAAGTTTCCTTTAAATTTTGGGATATACATAAAATCCGCAGAACCTTTGAAGGTTTTTTTATTGAATGCATCAATTAATTCTGCCACTTGCTGCTGAATTGCTTGTGAAATAATTGCTTTTGCCATTTATCAGAAATTTGAGTTATCAGGAACTTTGAGCAAACTAAGTTTAAGCGTGAAACTCCGCCCTGCGATTATCTATTCTAATAACCGCAAACGCTTTTTTACAAAAGCATTACTTCTTTTAGCATGAGAAAGTCCTATTATAAAAATTATATCGTCTTCAATTGTGTAAAATATTTTGTAAGGAAACTTCTCAACCTTACAGCGACGAACAGGATTTTTAATGTAAGAAAAAGTAAACGGTTTATTTTGAATTTTATTTAATGAATGTAGAAAAATGGCGTAGAAACGTTTTCCTAAACCTGCTGCTTTTTTCTCATAATATATTACAGCTTCATCAGCATCTGCAAAAACTATTGGCTTAATTATGAGCTTAAAAGCCATGCTTTTCCGCAAAGTATTTTTTCAGGTCTTCAATGCTCATTCCATCGTTTGGATTTTGTTGATGAAGCTTCAACCGTTCTTCGGCAAAGGCAATTTCATCATCCGATATTTTAATAACATCTTCTTCCACACTGCTCCAAAGCTCTTCGGCAAGGGCAACTTTTTCTTCAGGCGGTAGGGAGAGAAGCTGTTCTTTATTGTAAGGCATAATATATATTTGTTTTCAAATTTATGAAAATTTTGAAGTTGCAGCACTCTGAATAAGTGCAAAGGTTAGGTTTCTGAAATACGGTACTCATCTCATATATTTGCCACAGGCATAAGTTGTCTCAGTTTCTCAAACTCGCTTTACACGTGAGGGTTGCTAAATGCACGGTGCTGGGAGAATTTATACTTTTTTATTGTTGCCTGGCTAAGTCTTCAAACGCAAGACATGCAAGAATATCTTGACGTGTAAGTTCAGGAAAATCTTCCAGAACTTCTTCAATACTCATACCTGCTGAAAGGTAACCAAGTACATCATATACAGTAATGCGCATGCCTCTTATACAGGGTTTGCCACTGCGTTTTCCAGACTCTATGGTAATGTATTTAGAATAATCTGTCATTGGTAACAAGTTAAAAATTGTTATGAATAGTAAATATTCAGGTGCTCCAAATAAAGCCATGGTCAAAACAGCCAAAGCTTACGATGGCAGATATGGAAGTAGTTGATATGGGTGGCGGTGGGCATATTCTTGTAAGTAATTGAAGTAGTTATAATCCCGGTAATATCTGCTTCAATGAAAGCCAGAGAAATTATTAAAATTAATGAAAATGACGAATGGCAATTGAATAGGCAAAAAGAAAGACACATGATCTAAACATCCGAAAAAAAAGGAATGGTGGTGGTGCTTAATTTATACAATCTGCTTTGTTTGCACTCCTTCTGCTATATCTTCTACTGTTTTTTATGCAGCAGTCATTGCCGAGGTCGTAAATGTAAATGAGCTTCTGCCCTTTTAGTCGTTCGTAATCAAGCTTCATTTTTTACGCAATACTTTTAAAATTTCGTTCTCACTCACATAGTCGTTTTTTTTCCCTTTCAACATAGCTTTTAACAGGCCAATATCTTCTTTTTCATCTTCTGACAAAACCTCTGCTTCCATACCCATTTTTTTTGCGAGATATCTCAGCACTTTTAATTCATTGTCATTATCAGATGTTACTACTAACGTTTTCATTATTATTATTTTTTATTGTTCATAAATTAAAATTATAACCCATCAACCTGCCAAACATCATTTCCAAAATTTTCAGAGTCGATTGTTGCTCATAAGGTATAGCAAAAGAACTTTAGTTATTTATTACGGAATTTTTTCTGGTGATTGCTGCTTGCTGTGAAATTAAGCAAATGTTGTACAGAATTTTAACCTTCATTTAGTTGAAAGCTGATGAATGATAAGGCACAGTAGCCTTTTTCTGAAAAGGAATAATCCGCAAGAAAGTTATGTGGGCTGTGGCTGCCTTAATCTACCTTAAAGGGTTGTTTTGTACATTTGAGAAACTATTTCTATGGCTGAATCTCTAAAACTAATAAACGCAAATGAACCTTCTACAC
>JALZIY010000422.1 GCA_030860085.1 Bacteroidota bacterium
GGGTAAGGGCTTTAATGTCAGATATTTTTCCTTCCTTATCTACAACAAATTGAATAAAAACCTGGTACAAACCAACCGGTGCTTTTTTCTTTGCCGGGATTTCAGCCCTTAAATTGGTTTGTAAAAAACTGATCCATGCTTTTTCGCCACCCTCGAAAGAAGCTTCTGTTTCTACTTTTTCAAAAATCTTATCATCAACAACCAGTTGGTTAACTGCTGCAACGGGTAGGGTATCTCTTACAGGACTTAAAAAATAAATTGAGCGGGCCGCAGTGGGGCTTAAAGCACAAGTAAAAACAACGGTCACTAAAAGCAGTACGGTGAATTTTGTCATTGGTAAATTGTTGGATGGCTAAACTAATATAATTTCCTTTGAGAAAAGAATAAAGGCATTGTTGAAACATACCTGAACCTAAAAAGATAGAAGGGCAATGAAAAAAACTAACCACAATTAGAGACTAATGGCATTTTATGATTTATCAAAGGCTGAAAGAATAAAGGCTGTTGCAAAAATCAGCACAGCTATTTTAAATGAGTTGAATGCCGATAAACAAAAAGAAATTACGGATTGGTTTTCTGACGACGATACTTACATTCGAAAATCTGCCTATTTAGCTGTTGGAAAAATTTATTCTTCTCACAAAAAATTACAATCCAAAATAATTAAAGTACTCGATATTCTTTTATTAAATCACCATTTTAAAATAAGGCAAACAACGATCAACGCAGCAGGCGAAATTGGTAAAATACATTTTGAAACGGTTGCACATTTTTTTGACAGAGGTTTATTTGATGATCATCATTCGGTAAGGAATGCTGTAATTGGTTCTATAAAGAAAATGGGTGAAGTAAATCCAAAACCTGTTTTAAGTTGGGCAAAGCAATATCTGTACCATCCTGATAAAGAGATTCGCAGGGAAATATGCCATGGAATAGAATTAAGAGGAAGAAAACATCCCGAAGACATACTGCCGCTATTGAAGGAATTACAATTTGATAAGACGGCAAGAGTTCGCAATACATTGGTGCATGTAATAGGGCAGATCAGCTATAAGAAAGGTTGCCTGCAAACTGTCATTAAACATTTGAAAAGCTGGGAAAATGAGCTCCTGGTTAAAGATGCTTTAGAAGAAATTATTGATGTTCATTACCGCTACAGGAACTTTTCTGCACTAACCCAGGATGAAGCAAGAAAATATATTGCAGAAAATTATTAAAGTAACTAAGTCAAATAATCCTATTAAGCAATAACTAATTCTTTTTCGCTATTTACTTTTTGTCGCAAAAAATCTTTTAGAAATCCCTTTAAGCTAAGTTCTTCGGCAAGCTCCGGCCAATGAATTCCCGTTCCATTGGCTATGAAATTGAAATTTTTTAAAGAATCAGCATTTGCATTTTTTAAACCTTTATAAAATGAGAGGCGAACGACAATCGTATGCTCATTGTTCAAAAGAATAAACATAGTATCAAGTTGAGGTTTTATTTCCAATGATTTTATTCTTAATCCCTCATCAAAAATGAATTTTTCTATAGAATCGTAATTGTTATGAGAAGTGTTCATTCCATTCTTGTTTAAATATTTCAATATTAGTAATTACAAGGCTAAATATCTGTGCCTGCTCTCTGGTTGAAAAATCATACATGTAAGCTATTTTAATTTCAGGCTCAAGCCATATTTTACCTACTGCTTCCGCTTTTTCTACATGAACATGCATCGGCTCATCATTTTCGTTACTGTAAAAAAAGAAGCGGAAACCCTGATGCCTGAGCACTGTTGCATTTTACAATTTTTTATTCTTTTACTACTTCTACCAATCTTATTTTTACCTCCTCTTCCTTGCAGGCATCTTTTAATAATTTATACAAAGCATCAATATGATGAATCTTCGTATGAATGTTTACAGGATTGATCCTGAAATATGTTTTGTCTTTCAACTCTGTAGTGGCAAACCAAAACTTTCCTTCTCTTTCAATTCGAGCTGCAACATCGCGGTGTAGTTG
>JALZIY010000340.1 GCA_030860085.1 Bacteroidota bacterium
TGGCAAGAGTATTTAGTGCATCATAAGCATTGGAATTCCTGTTGGTTTTTACAACACGAAACAATCTTAACTATAATTTGAATTTGGGTACGGCTTTAAGGAGGATGTGGGATAAGAGTGAGAGGCGAAGACAAAGAACTAAATAAAAATTTTAAAATGCAAATGTTTGCACTTATTTTTTTTAAGCTGTTGATAGCACAAATAAAAAAAGGGATGGCCTAATGAAAGAACCATTCCCACTCAATGATTTATAAAATAATCTTTTACTACCGGTTTTCATTTACAAGTGAATCAATTTGCTAACTAATATTTTAATATCTGTAAATTGTCTGAATCAAAATTATTTAGTTGAAGGCTCTGCATAATCTTCCTTAACCCATTTCATTGCTTTTTTAAATTGTTCTTCTTCGGACATATTGGTATTATCCAAAACAAGCGCATCATTAGCCTGGCGTAATGGGCTTATTTCACGATGCGTATCAATATAGTCACGCATTTCCAGGTTTGCTTTTATTTCATCTATTGTTACGTTTGGGTTTTTTTCATACAGTTCTCTGAATCTTCGCTCTACCCTTACTGTGTTATCTGCCGTCATAAATATTTTTAATTCAGCATTTGGGAAAACAACCGTTCCAATATCTCTACCATCCATTACAATACCTTTTTCTTTTCCCATTTGTTGCTGTTGTAAAACTGCAAATTCTCTTACCTCTTTGATAGCCGCCACGTCACTCACTTTTTCGGCTATAACTAAATCCCGTATCACATATTCAACATTTTCGCCATTTAAATAAATTTCAGTTTTTTCACTTTTAGTATTGAAATTAAATTCGAGCGTAATATTTTTTAAAGCCGCTCTCACTTCTCTTTTATCTGTCCAGTCTATATGGTTTCTTAAAAAGTATAGAGTTATAGCCCGGTACATAGCACCACTATCCACGTAAATATATCCCAGGGATTTTGCTAATTCTTTAGCCAAAGTACTTTTGCCACAAGAAGACCTTCCATCAATTGTTATTATTATTTTTTTCATTGCTTCGTCAACACAAAAATGCCAACTATAAATGAAATAAAAAAATAGGCTGGCAGGTGCGGCATAAAAAAGCCGGCAATCATTTACCGGCTTTAAATTTTTTTTTAAAGATTAAGCTTTCGTTTCCTCTTCAACAGAGCTTTTTAAAGTAAAAAACAATTTACCATTTTCTTTGTCCAGGTCAGCTAACAAAATATCTCCTGCCTTTACGTTCATATTTAAAATTTCTTCTGCTAACGGGTCTTCCAAATATTTTTGTATAGCCCTATGGAGTGGACGTGCACCAAACTGGTGGTCATATCCTTTGTCTGCGATAAAGCTCTTAGCTTCTTCTGTTAACTCAAGACTGAAGCCAAGCGTTACCAGGCGTTTCATTACGCCTTTCATTAGAATATCAATGATCTCAAAGATGTGTTCTTTCGTTAATGAATTAAATATAACTACATCGTCAATCCTGTTTAAAAATTCGGGAGAGAAGGTGCGCTTCAACGCTTTTTCAATAACTGCCCTATTATTTTCGTCAGCATTTTCTGTGCGGGACGCAGTAGCAAAACCAACACCCTCACCGAAATCTTTCAATTGTCTTGCGCCGATATTTGAGGTCATGATGATAAGCGAATTTTTAAAATCAACTTTTCTACCCAACCCGTCTGTTAACTGCCCATCATCTAACACTTGCAATAATATGTTGTAAATATCCGGGTGTGCTTTCTCTATTTCATCCAATAGAATAACACTATAAGGCTTTCGTCTGACTTTTTCTGTCAACTGGCCACCTTCTTCATAACCAACATATCCCGGAGGTGCACCAATCAATCTTGACACAGTAAATTTTTCCATGTATTCCGTCATGTCTATGCGGATCAGCGAATCCTCACTATCAAACATATGCCTGGCTAAGGCTCTTGCCAATTCGGTTTTACCAACCCCTGTTGGACCTAAGAAAATAAAGGTACCAATCGGTTTTTTTGGATCTTTCAGCCCTACACGGTTACGCTGGATCGCTTTTACTACTTTAGAAATGGCCTCTTCCTGACCTACCACCATTGCCTTCATTTCATCACCCATTTTGCGCAGCTTAATTGTCTCAGCTTCTACCATGCGTTTTACAGGAATGCCTGTCATCATACTGATCACTTCAGCAATCTGCTCTTCACCAATAGGATAACGTTTGTGTTTGCTTTCTTCCTCCCATTGTGACTTTGCTTTATCCAGGTCTTCGCCTAATTTTTTCTCGGTGTCACGTAATGCCGCCGCCTCTTCAAATTTCTGGCTTTTTACAACTTTATTTTTTTCATTCTTAATATCTTCTATTTTTCTTTCAAGCTCCAGAATATTTTCCGGTACGTTAATATTTTTCAAGTGTACCCTTGCTCCTACTTCATCCATTACATCAATTGCTTTGTCCGGCAGCAAACGATCCGTTACATAACGGTCACTCAATTTTACGCAGGCTTCAATGGCTTCATTGTCGTACACAACGTTGTGGTAATCTTCGTATTTCGATTTAATGTTGTTTAGTATTTCAATCGTGTCTTCCACACTTGGCGGCTCAATCATTACTTTTTGAAAACGACGATCCAAGGCACCATCTTTTTCAATATACATGCGGTACTCATCTAATGTAGAAGCACCAATACATTGCAACTCACCACGTGCTAATGCAGGCTTAAATATGTTGGATGCATCTAATGAACCCGAGGCGCCCCCGGCACCTACAATAGTATGAATTTCATCGATGAACAGTATAACATCACGGTTTTTTTCGAGCTCATTCATGATCGCTTTCATGCGTTCTTCAAACTGGCCGCGATATTTGGTACCAGCTACCAATGCAGCCAGGTCAAGAGAAATTACTCTTTTATCAAATAATACACGGCTTACTTTACGTTGCACGATGCGTAACGCCAATCCTTCTACAATGGCTGTTTTACCAACTCCTGGCTCACCTATTAAAATTGGGTTGTTCTTTTTGCGCCGTGATAGAATTTGCGATACACGCTCGATTTCTTTTTCACGCCCGACAATGGGATCGAGTGTACCACTTTCAGCCAACTTGGTAATATCCCGGCCAAAATTGTCCAGTACCGGTGTTTTACTTTTTGCAGTAGCAGCGCCACCCCTTGATTTTGATCCGGCATATTTTTTCTCGTCATCAAAATCATCGTCATTTTCTTCCTGGTATTCAGCTCTGGGATCATTTTGTTTGATCATCCCTAGCTCTTGTCTGAATAGATCGTAGTCCACGTCAAATTGATTTAAGATTTGAGTAGCAATGTTTTCTTTGTTTTTTAAAATTGAAAGCATGAGATGTTCTGTTTCTACCGTAGGGCTTTTTAACGCCTTGGCTTCTAAAACAGTTACACGTATAACCTTTTCTGCTTGTTTAGTAAGTGGCAAGCTGTTTATATTGGCTATGTTTTTACCAGTCTTATCTTTTACTGCTAATTCTATTTCTTTACGCAATTCATACAGATCTACGTTGAAACTTTTTAATATGCGTACTGCATTGTTATCACCTTCGCGAATTAAGCCTAAAAGCAAGTGTTCCGTTCCAATAAAATCATTTCCTAAACGCAATGCCTCCTCCCTGCTAAATGAGATTATTTCTTTTACTTGTGAGGAGAAATTATTATCCATTTATTTTTTTTTATAAAAGACCTGATACAATAATAACGAATATTTTTGAGCGTTGGTTTATCTCTGGTTGTTAATACTTAATAGCTCAATATATGAATCATTATATGGAAGTCAAAACTGATACCAAAGAAAAATTTCATGTCATTAGCGTTTCGGCTACAAATCTTTCTGCTAATATGACAGAAGAATTGTGCACACGCTTAGATATTTATTTACAACAGGAAATAAAAAATGTGGTGGTAAAGTTAACTAATGTTAAAGAGATGGAGGAAGAAGGCGCTGAATGCCTGGTAAAAATTCAACAAAGTTTTTATGAATCGGGAGCTTCTTTCGTTGTTTGTGAATTAACGCCTGAGTTGGAAGCATTTTTAGATAATAAAAATTTATTAGAGCTAATGAATGTGACACCTACAGAAAGCGAAGCCTGGGATATTATTCAAATGGAAGAAATAGAACGCGAACTGTTGAGTGACGAGGAGGAGGTTTAATGGTATTTTTTGTAGTACAGAATAATTTGTTGTATGCAGCCCCTCGGGAGGAATGTACTAAACTTCATTACTACAATAAACTTTAGTTGCCATCCGAATGGCTTGCCGGGTGGATGTCACACCCCTCAGCTCCTGGTAATTCTTAAGCGTTATGTCACCATCTATTGCTGTACAAAATACACTCAAACAAAAACTAAGTGCAAGCACATTAGTATTTCAAGCCATTGCCGGTGGGTCCATTAATCAAACATATCAGTTGACAGCCGGAGATATTGATTTTTTTTGCAAGATCAATTCTGCTACGAAATTTCCACAATTATTTTTAAAAGAAAGTCACGGACTAGAAGCAATAAGAAAAACAAAAGCAATTAAAGTGCCTGCTGTTATCGATTGTTTTCAAATAGCAGATGAGCAGGTTTTGCTAATAGAATGGATAAGGAAAGGTGAACGATCAGAACAATTCTGGAAAAATTTTGGAACCTCCCTGGCGGCATTGCACAATATATCTAATAAGGAGTATGGTTACGGCGAAAACAATTATATGGGAAGTATTCAACAATACAATGATTGGAATTCTAATTGGAATACCTTTTTCATAGAACAGCGTTTAAAACCCCTGGTGGCGAAATGCTTCATCAAATCTTTTTTAACTACCAGGCATCAGACTGCTTTCGAAAAGTTATATACTCAATTGCCTCGTTTTTTTGAAGATCAAAAGCCAGCCTTGCTACATGGCGATCTGTGGAGTGGTAATTTTATGTGTAATGACAGATCTGAGCCAGTATTAATTGATCCTGCTATTTATTATGGGCATCGTTCTGTGGACCTTGCTATGACTACTTTGTTTGGAGGATTTCATTCTTTATTTTACGAAGCCTACCAATCCTATTATTCATTCCCGGCTAATTATTCAAAGCAATGGAAAATTTGCAATTTATATCCCCTGTTAATTCACTTGTTGTTATTTGACAAGAGCTATCTGCTACAAATAGAACAAACATTAAATGAGTTTGCCTGAAAAAGATTTGTGGTGAACCCTTAATTTTAACGCATGTTATCGGTTACCATATTGGGGAATAATTCTGCTGTGCCGGCATTTAACCGCCATCCTACCAGCCAGGTAGTTACGCACGATGGTAATAATTACTTAGTGGATTGCGGAGAAGGCACCCAAATTCAAATGATAAAATATAAAATACGGAGAGGAAAAATTTCACATATTTTCATTTCTCATTTGCATGGCGATCATTATTTTGGGCTCGTTGGATTGATAAATACATTTAACCTTTTATCTCATCAGCAGGAGCTGCACATCTTTGGGCCGGCTCCTTTACAAGAGATCGTAGAAATGCAATTAAAAGTGGCAGATACCACCATGTGTTATCCTTTGCATTTTCACACGCTTACACAAAACAAAGTTTTAATAGATAATGATAAAATAAAGATCAGTTGTTTCCGTACCAATCATCGGATAGAATGTTATGGTTTTATATTTGAGGAAAAAGGAGGCAAGCGAAAATTACTGATTGATAAAGTGCGTAAACTAAAGATTCCCATGACGTTTTACACTAGCCTGCAGAACGGGCTTGATTATATTACCCCTAAGGGTATTAAGATAAAGAATGATACGGTAACAACAGATGCAGAAAGAGGAAAAAAATATGCTTTTTGTGCCGATACAAAATATGACGAAAGCATGATCCGGCATATTTATGGCGCTGATATGATCTATCACGAAACAACCTACCTTTATAATATGCGGGCTGTGGCTGAAATGCGTTTTCACACCACTACACGGCAGGCGGCAATGATGGCAAGGAAAGCAATGGTGAAGAGGTTATTGATCGGGCATTTCAGCTCCAAATACAGTGTGCTGGACCAGTTTTTATCCGAAACAAAAGAAGTATTTCCAAATACAGAATTGGCTATTGAAGGCCAGTTATTTGAAGTGCATTAACACGCGGTTGTAAAATTACTTACCTGCTATTCGAATTTTTTTGAATACATGCCTATTGATATACCTCCTTTAGGGGATATGGGGCAAACTTCCCCTTATCGAACAGAGGCAAACATCCACTTATAAAACAACGGAAACTCCTGCCGCCAGGTGGCTTCATTATTTTTGCCTTCAGTGCGAATGACAGTGGTCATTTGTGCTTTTGAATACCTGTTCATTTGTCCAAAAACAGATAACATATCAGGCACCATACTTTCACCTTCCTGTTTACCCGCGTAAAAATATATTTTGCCTTTTACTTTTTTTGCTTTGGTTGCAATTACATTTTTTAATTGTGGCACTATCCAAAAGGCAGGAGAAAAAACACCGGCACCATCAAACTTTTTTGGGTATTTCAAAATAGTATAAAACGAAATTAATCCGCCCATGGAACTTCCTGCCACATACGTATTCTTTCTACATTTTTTTGTGCGGTAGTTTTTATTTATATATGGTATTAATGTTTTCACCAGAAAATCTACGTATTGATCACCTTCGCCTTTGCCAAAACGTTCCATGTCATAGGGCGAATATTCATTGATTCTTTTATCACCACCATTATCAATGGCCACTATAATAATTTCATTAGTTCTGCTATCTATAGTATCCAGTGCTTCATCAACACCCCATTCCCCGGCAAATGATGTGCTGTCCTCAAATACATTTTGACCATCGTGCATATAAAGCACAGGATACTTTTTTCCTGATGTGGCATAACCTTTCGGCAAATAGATCCAGATGCGGCGGAAACGATTTAATTGCGGAATAAAAAAAGCAGTTTCTATAATTTTTACTTGCTTATTCGCAGTGGAAATTTTTGCTTTTTTTGGAAAATTATCAGCCCAATGTTGAATAGAAATTTCAATGGTGGTATCGCTGCTGATTTCTATTATTCTATTTTCTGCCGGAAATCCTTCGTTACCGCTTTCAACGTTTTCCCAACCGCCTTTAGTGATCTTAAATTCATGCCTTCCTTTTGGAAGAGCAAAGCTTATAAAATAATTTCCTTCAGTACCCTTTTTTAATAGAAATTCTTTCTGGCCCGGATTCCAGTTATTGAACGAACCGGCAATAAAAATTGGGTCTTGCGTTTTATGATAGACCGGTAAATTTTTTATTTGAAGGGTTACAGAGTGTTGTGCTTGTACAGAATTGGCCAGTATGAAAAATATAGGAGCAAAAAGCCATTTATGCATTAACTGTATTTTATTAAAGAGTTGGGATGTATTGTTTTATTTTTTTATGAATGTCTTCGCTAAGTGGCACTAATGGTAAACGCAGGTAGTTTTCTATTATTCCCATTTCAGTTAAAAATGCTTTAACGCCGGCAGGATTATTTTCTGCAAATAACAGGTCATAACCTTTTAGTAATTTATAATTCAGTGACCTTGCAGTTCTAAAATCATCTTCCAGCGCTGCCTTTATCATTGTAGAAAAATCCTTTGGAAAACAATTAGCCGCTACTGAAATCACACCTCGCATGCCGCAAGCTATTTGTGCTAAAGCGAGGTTATCATCACCACTTACTACTAAAAATTCCTGGGGTTTATCTCTTAAGATTTCCAGGCATTGCGCCATATTACCACTCGCTTCTTTTATGCCGGAAATATTTTCAAAATCATTTGCTAATCTGATGGTGGTTGAAGCAGAAATATTGCTGCCGGTACGCCCCGGTACATTATATAAAAGAATAGGTTTTGCCGTAGCCGTTGCAATAGCTTTATAATGCTGGTAAATACCTTCCTGGGAGGGCTTATTATAATAAGGACTTGCTGATAAAATAGCTGCTGCTTTTTCTATCGGAAATGTTTCCAGGTCTTTTAAAATAGATTTTGTGTCGTTACTGCCAATGCCAATGACTACCGGCACCCGGGAAGCAACGGTGGAAAAACAATGTTCTATAATTTCTAACTTCTCTTCGTATGTTAAGGTAGATGTTTCGCCTGTTGTGCCTAATGTTACCACATACTGCACACCCCCGTCAATTACAAAATTTACCAGCCGTTGCAGGCTTTCGAAATCAACTGATCCATCTTGCTTAAAAGGTGTAATCAATGCTACTCCGGTACCTTTTAAATTATCTCTTACTGACATAGAATTTTAGATTTAAGATTGCAGATTTTAGATTGATGCAGCGAATTGAAAATTGAAAATTAAAAATTGAGAGTTGAGCATTGAGCATTTTCAAATTCAGCCTTCAAAATTCCTTGTTCCTTGTTCGATATTCGTTCCTGTTCCCTCCTCTTCCCAAAAACCCATTTTTCCAAATTTTTCAATTCGCTGATTAATTCTTTCTTTTTCAGGGATTGCTTTTAACTCCTGTAATGTTTTTTTCAAATGATCTTTTAAAATCATGGCAGCCTCATTATAATCCCAATGCGCACCACCAAGCGGCTCAGGGATAATGCCCTCAACCAAACCAAATTTTTTCATGTGTACGGCTGTCAATTGCAATTGTTCTGCTGCATTTTCTTTCTGATCCCAACTTCGCCATAAAATAGAGCTACAACTTTCCGGCGAAATCACCGTGTACCAGGTATTTTCCATCATATACACTCTATCCCCTACCCCAATACCCAAAGCCCCGCCAGATGCTCCTTCACCAATGATTACAACAATCACAGGCACTTTTAAACGGATCATTTCATAAATATTCCGTGCAATCGCTTCGCCCTGACCACGTTCTTCAGCTTCCAAACCAGGAAAAGCACCAGGCGTATCAATTAATGTAATGACAGGTTTATTAAACTTTTCTGCCAAACGCATTAGACGCAAAGCTTTACGATAACCTTCCGGATTGGCCATACCAAAATTGCGCATCTGCCGCATTTTAGTATTGATGCCTTTTTGCTGACCAATTATCATCACTGTTTCACCATCCAGCATTGCAAATCCGCCAATCATTGCTTTGTCATCTTTAACATTCCTGTCGCCATAAAGCTCCACGAAATTGGTGGTCATTTTTTCTATATACTTCATGGTGTAGGGTCTGTCCGGATGACGGCTTAACTGTACCCGTTGCCAGCTACTAAGATTTTCAGTAATTTCCTTTCGCTTGTCCAGGATGCTTTGTTCAAGCTTTGCAATCATATCGGAGTAATTGATCTTCTTTTGTTCCGACCGGTGTTTTAACCCTTCAATTTCATCAATTAAATCTTTGATGGGTTTTTCAAAATCAAGAAACTGTCGGTTTGCGTTTGATGGCATAAGCAATTTGAATTACGGCGCTAAAATTAAGGAGAAGTTGTGGTTTCTGATTTCTCATTTAAATTCCTGATTTCTCAATTTTCTCCCGCCTTGGGCGGGATCATTTCTCAATTTTCATCTCCTAACTCCTAACTACCTTTGCGCCCTTAAAGAAAATCTATGGATGTAAAAAATAATATACTGGAAACCATTGGTAATACACCATTAGTACGTTTGAATAAAATAACAAAAGATCTGCCTTGTGATGTGTTGGCTAAAGTGGAATATTTTAATCCTGGTAATTCTATTAAAGACCGCATGGCTGTAAAAATGGTTGAAGTAGCAGAAGCAGAAGGCAAATTAAAACCGGGTGGAACTATTATTGAATGCACATCCGGCAATACAGGATTGGGGCTTGCGATGGCGGCTGTTGTAAAAGGATATAAATGCATTTTTGCAACCACTGACAAGCAATCACAATCAAAGGCTGATATATTAAGAGCTTTAGGTGCAGAAGTTATCATTTGTCCAACCAATGTGGAGCCGGAAGATCCACGCAGTTATTATTCTGTAGCAGCAAGATTGTCAAAAGAAATTCCAAATTCATTTTTTTGTAATCAATATGATAATCTGGCCAATCGGTTGGCACATTACGAAACAACAGGTCCGGAGATATGGAAACAAACTGAAGGAAAAATTACACACCTCGTAGTAACCGCAGGCACTGGTGGAACGGTTACCGGCACTGCGCAGTATTTAAAAGAAAAAAGTCCTGCGGTGCAGATATGGGCTATCGATGTATATGGCTCCTTGCTGACAAAATATTTCAGGACTGGTGAAGTGGATATGAACGAAGTGCATCCGTACATTTCAGAAGGCTTTGGTGAAGACTTTGTACCCGATAATTATGATATGTCTGTAATTGATCATTTTGAACAGGTAACCGATAAAGATGGTGCTGTAATGGCCAGGAAATTAGCAAGGGAAGAAGGCATTTTTTGTGGCTATAGTGCCGGCAGTTGCATTCAGGGTTTGTTACAAATAGCCACAGGCCCTGGTGGGAAAAACAAATTAAGAAAAGGCGATGTGGTTGTTTTGGTCTTACATGATCACGGAAGCCGTTATGTTGCAAAAATATATAATGATCAGTGGATGGCCGAACGTGGCTTTTTAGATGTACAATCATTCAAAGACATTGTAAATGCAAGAGGCAGGCAACGAACCATTACATTAGACCCAGACC
Organism: Bacteroidota bacterium; assembly: GCA_030860085.1. Classification (GTDB taxonomy): domain Bacteria; phylum Bacteroidota; class Bacteroidia; order Chitinophagales; family Chitinophagaceae; genus Flavisolibacter. Next base: position 10,587 of record JALZIY010000340.1, read on the forward strand.
AAACAGTAGCACAGGCGGTGGAATTAATGAAGCAATACGATATTGAACACATTCCTGTAATGCAGAAAGATGTTTTAATTGGTGCTATCAGCGAAGGAGGTTTGTTTCAAAAAGTCTTCTCTAATCCTGATATAAAAAATGCAAAAGTTGCAGATGTAATGGACAAAGCGTTTGCAATAGTTGAATTTGATACTCCCGTAGAAAAATTAAGAACCGTAATCAATAAGGAAAACGGAGCGGTGCTTGCAAAAGACGAAAGTGGCAACTACCATATTGTTACTAAATATGATGTTATACAAGCCTTATCTTAATATGTTTTTACTGCTGGAATTTTAATTATTTTAGAATTAGGTAGTACTCTTATCAATTATCAACTTAAAATTTTTTAGAACTATTTAGTGGCTATAATTCAGCATCTTGAACTTGCTCCAAATAATTTGCTTATTTATTTTCCAACATCTTTCAAAGAAATCCTTTGCCAGCAAGTATTAGATTAGCCGGGTATTTTTTTTGTCATCGTATTGTCTTTCATCTATTTTAAAAAATCATTCATTTGATTTTGTGTTTAACCACGTAGTTGTACGAGGTAGGCTTAAGTTTATTCTTCAAAAGCTGTGTACATAATTACGTGCCATATAGTATATACCATACTTATAAAATAGAGCATTAATGCCATTGTGGATGTTGTGTGTGCCATATACTTTTGTGTCAGAAGTTGATTGATAGCAAAAGAATATCCAAGTATCCAAAAAAACCAACAAGTCCATTATCCAAAGAAAAAAACCGTCCAAGAACAACATTAAATCCTAATCCTAAGAACAAAACCAACGGTTAAAAAAATCCAGTATCAGTCAACTTCTTCCTTTCCAGGATGCCTTGAAAAAACCAAATATTCCAATCCTAAGAAGACAAGTCCCGTTTACTATCCAATCCAAAAAACCTGATCCAATCCTAAGAAGACTAGTCCCGTTAATACCAAACCTAAGAAAACCCAGTCCAATCCTTTGTTGAAAACCGTCAGACATTAAAAGACAGTAACCTATCATTTCCTCTCATCCAATAAAAAAGAGGAATTCCTTATCCTCCTGCTTTGGCACCTGAACAATGGCGCTGGCAGGAGGAAGGTGGTAGTGAATTATTTTTGTACTGAGCTTCACAAACTACTATCAAGCTTCTGTTGCCACGCTCGTTTCATCTTCCATATTCTATTCAGCATTGTGCACCATTCATTAATTATATTAACCCCCTTTATTTTATCTTGCACAAAAACTGGTGGCTGTTTATACAGACCAATTGGGTAGAAGAATTGAATTAGATCACATTCCTAAACGTATAATATCTCTTGTTCCTTCCCAGACAGAGTTGTTATACAGCTTAGGTTTGGAAGAAGAAGTAATTGGCATCACTAAATTTTGTGTGCATCCCCAACATTGGTTTCGCCATAAAATAAAAATAGGCGGCACAAAGCAATTGGATATTAACAAAATAAAAAACCTGCAGCCTGACTTAATTATAGCCAACAAAGAAGAAAATACACGTGAGCAAATTGAAGAATTAACCATTCATTTTCCTGTTTGGGTAAGTGATGTAAGTACTTTAAAAGATGCTCTTAGCATGATCTCATCCATCGGCAATATTGTTGATAAGAAAAAAGAATCACAAAACCTGGTAAAAGAAATAAAAAAAAATTTTTCTGCGTTTATACCTCCCACTTCTAAACTTAAAACCTGCTATCTCATTTGGCGTGAGCCATACATGGCAGTAGGTGGCGATACATTTATTAATAATATGTTGGTGCGGGCTGGCTTTCAAAACGTGTTTACAGATAAACCCCGTTACCCCGAAATTAATATCAGTCTTCTGTCATCAGCCAACTGTGATCTTCTTTTGCTTTCCTCCGAACCATATCCTTTTAAAGAAAAACATGTTGTTGAATTGCAAACGAAACTGCCCGCTACAAAAATTATTTTAGCAGATGGCGAAATTTTTAGTTGGTATGGCAGCCG
>JALZIY010000472.1 GCA_030860085.1 Bacteroidota bacterium
GCGGTGGCGTTATTTATAGTGATGCATGTAGTGAGTTGAAGAAATTTGTGAACAGAACCGGTATTCCTGTTGTAGAAACATTTGCAGGCAAAGGTTCTCTTAATTATGATGAGCCGCAAAACTTGGGCGCCGCAGGTGTTACAGGAACGCCGGGAGCAATTGAGATTTGTGCTAAGGCTGATATTGTAATAGGCATTGGTACACGTTACAGTGATTTTACTTCGATCTCTCAATCAGCATTTCAAAATTCTTCAGTTCAGTTTATTAACCTGAATGTAAGTGAGTTCGATTCTTTTAAACAGGGCGCAATAGCCGTTACGGGTGATGCTAGAGAAAGTATTGCAGCATTAGATAAATTGCTCAATTCATTTAAGGTTAGCGAAAGTTATGCAACTACTATAAAAAAATATAATGAAGATTGGGATCAAACAGTAAAAAAAATTTACACACTTAATCATGGTATCCCCACAAGCCAGGGTGAAGTAATTGGAGCAGTCAATACGTTTTCAAATGAAAAAGATATTGTTATATGTGCAGCGGGTAGTTTGCCTGGTGATCTTCACAAGTTATGGCGGACCCGCAATAATAAAGGATTTCATTTAGAATATGGTTACTCATGCATGGGTTATGAAATAGCGGGGGGGCTTGGTGCGAAAATGGCTGAGCCTTCCCGTGAAGTGTATGTAATGGTGGGAGATGGAAGCTATTTAATGATGTCGCAGGAGATTGTTACTTCCATCCAGGAGGGTTATAAACTAACAATTATTCTTATAAATAATAATGGTTTCGCAAGCATAGGCGGGTTGTCCAACTCATTAGGAACCCAGGGTTTTGGGACCGATTATAAATTCAGAAATGAAAAAACGGGTCAGCTTGATGGAAAATTTTTACCGGTTGACCTGGCTACCAATGCTGAAAGTTTAGGAGCTATTGTATTGCGAACAAAAGATATAGATAGTTTTAAAAAAGCATTAATCGACGCAAAGCATAATGACAGAACAACCGTGATCTATATTGAAACAGACAGGGAACAACGGGTAGATGGTTATGCATGGTGGGAAGTACCTGTTGCAGAAGTGTCTACAATAGGATCTGTTAAGGATAGTTATGAATTGTTACAGAAAAATAAGAAGAAGCAGAGATACTATTTGTAAAGCCCCTAAATCCCCTAAAGGGGACTTTGACAGCACTACATGTATCAACAATATATATTAGTTTCATCTTTTAAATTCTAACCAACTTCTATGACAACAAATATGCATTTCAGTGCATCGAAAACAATTTTTCAATATGCTGAAGCATTGCGAAAGAACATGACTGAAGCAGAGAAAATTGTTTGGGAAAGATTTTGTAAAAATCAACTTGGTGTGCGAATAAGAAGACAGCATCCGATATATAAATATATTGCCGATTATTATTGCCATGAATTGAAACTTGTAATTGAGATTGATGGCGGAATACATATGATAAAAGAAAATAAGAAATATGATATTAGCAGAGACATTACCTTGAGTGAATTCGGGATTCAAATAGTCAGGTTCACCAATGACCAGGTGATAAATCAGATTGACCAGATAATTGAAGAAATAAAAAATAAGATAAAAGGATTAAAGCAGGAACAAGTTCAAGAACCCATTACTATAATGAAACTGGTTAAGTCCCCTTTAGGGGATTTAGGGGCGGATATGCAGAATTATTGATAGTCTCATAAAAAAAGGTTGCATTTTATAAATGGCCATGAGTTATAAACCATAAAACTAAAAACTGTAGACAAATGAGATCTGAAATAAAAATTGCAAACGCACCCTGTTCCTGGGGGGTTTTAGAATTTGAATTGGAAGGTAAATCCCTGGGCTATGAACAGGTTTTAAATGAGATTGCAGAAACTGGTTACGCAGGGACAGAATTGGGTGATTGGGGGTTTATGCCAACTAACCCACAGGAGTTGAATAAAGAAATCTCCAATCGTAAGTTGGATTTATTGGGTGCATTTGTTCCGGTTGCTTTATCAAATAAATCAGCTCATGAAGAAGGCGCACAGAAAGCATTAGATGTGGCTGACCTGATGTTTAATGCCGGTTACAAAAACGCTTTCATCGTATTGGCAGATGATAACGGTAGTGTAAAAGAACGTACAGAAAATGCAGGAAGAATACGTGGTGATCAAAGTTTGTCTACTGAACAAATGAAGATATTTGTAAACGGAGCAGAAAAAGTTGCGCAGTCTGTAAAAGATAAATACGGCATGAGCACAGTATTTCATCATCATTGTGCGGGCTACATCGAAACTCCCGCTGAAATTGAGGCTTTGTTGAATACTACAAATCCAAATTTGTTAGGACTATGTTTTGATACAGGGCACTATCGTTTTGGCGGCGGCAAAAACCCGGTAGATGTATTGGAAAAATATTGGGATAGAATATGGCATATTCATTTTAAAGATTTTTCTCCACACGTAGCTGAAAAGTCAGCAAAGAATAATTGGGATTACTTTGAATCAGTAAAAAATGGTGTTTTCTGTGAATTAGGAAAAGGTGATGTAGATTTTGTTGCTGTAAAAAAATTTCTAAATAGTAAGAACTATAATGGTTGGATTGTAGTTGAACAGGATGTATTACCGGGTATGGGGAATCCAAAGCAATGCGCAAAAAACAACAGGGATTACCTGCAATCAATCGGGTTATAACTTTAAATAACTTAAAAAATAAAATGCAACACGTAAACATAGCGCTGTTAGGAATTGGCCGTATAGGAAAAATACATTTTAGAAATATCAATCAAAACTTTTCAAACGCCTCTGTTATTGCCGTAGCCGATCCGCAATACGATGAACGGTCATTTAAAAAAGAATATGGCAATGTATTCTTTTCCCAAAATCCTGAAGAAGCTATTACACGTGCAGACGTAAATGCTGTGTTAGTTTGTACTCCTACCAGCTCACATGCAATATTGGTAGAGGCTGCTGCAAAACATGGTAAGCATATATTTTGCGAAAAACCATTAGACCTTGCATTGGAAAGAACTGCAGCCCTGGCAAAGATTGTAAAGGACGCAAACGTAAAACTAATGCTTGGTTTCAACCGAAGGTTTGATCCTGATTTTATGCAGGCACAAAAGACGATAAAGGAAGGAAGGATTGGCAATGTTCAAATAGTAAAAATTACAAGCCGTGATCCGGGTTTGCCTCCTATTGAATACATAAAAAATTCCGGTGGTTTATTTATGGATATGGCCATTCATGATTTTGATATGGCGAGATATATCATGAACAAAAAAGTGGTGGAGGTATATTCAAAGGGATTAGTGCTGGTTGATAAAGATGTTGCATCTGCAGGTGATGTAGATACCGCATTAACAACAC
>JALZIY010000011.1 GCA_030860085.1 Bacteroidota bacterium
AGTAAGGGAATTGCCTGGAGAAATGAAACACTCGAAAACCAGGGATCTGATGTTTATCATTTTAATGCTATCAAATATAACCCTGAGTTAGACCAAATTGTTTTTAGCTCTCCTCATTTAAATGAAATTTTTATTATAGATCACAGCACAACCACCAAAGAGGCTGCGGGTCACACGGGCGGCCGCTGGGGGAAAGGTGGAGATTTTCTCTATCGCTGGGGCAATCCTGAAAACTATCGACGTGGAGATTCTACCAATAAGAAATTATTTAGTCAACATGATATTCGCTGGATTGAAAAAGGAAAGCCTGGAGCGGGTAACCTGACTGTATTCAACAATGGTATCCCCCACCGTGATAGGGATAGCATGGATTATTCAGCCATTTATGAAATAGCTCCTCCTAAAGATCAAAAAGGCAACTATCTTATTGAAAAAGGTAAACCGTTTGGTCCTGAAAAACCTGTCTGGACTTATATAGCCCCCGATTCTGTTTCCTTTTGGAGCAGTTTCATTTCCGGTGCACATCGCATGAATAACGGGAACACTTTTATTAACGAAGGAGCAAAAGGGCGATATTTTGAAGTTACCAAAGAAGGTAAAATTGTTTGGGAATATTTGAATCCGTATCGCGGTGAAATACGGAAACTAAACGGTGATCCTATTAACCCAATGCCGATGACATTTAGTGGGTTTCGGGGAACATTTATTCCGGCAGACCACCCGGCACTTGTAAATCGAAAATTGTCACCAATTAATCCACAACCCAAAGTTTTTGTTATGCCTTCATCACCAGGTGATAAAAAATAAAAGAAACGGGTTAGTTAAGAAAATGCATCGGCATCTTATGCCATAAGGTTATAGAATGTTGGTGATTCATATCACAGACATCGTTTGTTTAGACACAGTTATTTATTCAAAGATGAAATTTAATGATTCCGAATTGAAACCTTTAAGCCAAAACTCACAGTTTTCAATGCCCTTGAATCTTTGTTTTATTTCATTGCAATCAGATTTATTTTTAGCATAATCTATCACCTTTACTTTAAGCTGTCCACTTTTAGATTCTTTTACAAGTTTTGGATACATAAACGCCCTTGTGTGAAAGTCATCCTTTCTGAAACTGAACCCAATAAAAATTACTTCAAGATTGTCATTTAAATATCTTATTGGAGTTTCCCACAGTTCCCCATAAGTTTTTAATTGATTTAATTTATCATAATTAGGCACAATAATCCAAGGGGATAAATAATTATTGTAGTGTATTCTTAAGTCACCATTTATCTTTTTCAGATTTTTAAACCCATATCCCAAATTTGTAAATTCCTCAGAAATCATTTTGCTTTCCTTGTCGCTTTTTGAGCTAACCCAATCAATTGAACCGTGAAGCTTTAGTAAAGGAATGCTTTCACTTCTTTCTTCAAAGTTTTCTACATTCAATTGATAGCGATATTTTATTTTTTGAGAATCGAATAGGTTTTCAATTAGGGTATCCCAATTGAATGTTAGTATTAAGGAATTCTTAAGTCCCTTAATAAACTCATTGTAGAAATCAGGTAAGGCACTTAGGCTTTCAATTTGTCTTTCATAAATTACTTCACCAAGCCATAGTTTTAAAAAGGCTAAAAATTTACTTCCATGTTCATTGAAATGGTCACTCGGGTGTAAGAATGCTGATTCAGCAGCTATGAATGACAAGAATTCTTCTAAATCAATGTAGTTCAATCCGCCGCTCCTAATTCTTTCGTGAGTCAAATCCAACATAGGATAATAATAACGCAACTCCTCTAATAGAACTTCTGCTTGTCCCATTGCTACTTCACCCTTTAAGTTGTAATATTTTTTTTTACATGCTTTTCTATGTAAAAGTTGTAATAGCTCATTCGTAAGAGGTAACCCCGCTGGAACTGAGAAGCCTGCACCTATTACAAAAACTTTATTAATTCCGTAAAAATGGCTTAATTCACCTCTCATATCGTGATAATATAAAGAAAGGTTTTTATAATTTTCCCTAACATTCTCATTTTTGCGTGCATATCATCGGTTTAATAATATCACTCCATTGCCTTTAACATAATCCTTCCAGTGCCCTAACATTTCAAGGTATTTGTTCGGATACTGCTTAGATAAGTCGTTAGATTCAGTTGGATCTTTTTCCAGGTCGAAGAGTTCGAAAACACCCTTGCCAAAAGGAGGTTCTATTTTTGTTATCTTCCATTTTCCTTTTCGTATTGCACCTCTTCCAAAAAGCTCCCATCCCATAACATAATCTTGGTTATGAACATAGTTTTTTTTCTTATTCAATAAGGGAAGTAGTGACGCTCCTTTGTAAGGGGTTATGGGTCGTCCCTTATAAAAGGAGGGATAGGTATCACCAGCCAGATTAAGAAATGTTGGAGCTAAATCCATAATAGTAGTGAAAGCATTGACGATCCCGTTGCCTTGCTGTTGAAACGGCATCTTTACGATTAAGGGGCAGTGAATGCCACCCTCTGCACTATAACCCTTATATAAGCTATTTACTGCACTGGAAGCATGTGCCCACTGCGGCCCATAAGCAATATAAGAATTGGGTGTACCCATATACGGATAGGGATTAAGCTTGTCAGGTGTTTCATTAAATTCAAAAACATCGGCGCCATTGTCGGATAAAAAAACAAAAAAAGTATTATCATATTCTCCGATCTCTTTTAAATATTTAATTAGCCGGCCAATATTATAATCCAGGTTATCAACCATCCCTGCATAAATTTCCATTTTCCTGGCTTCAATCCGCTGCTCGCTTTTACTCAGAGATTTCCATAATAGCAAGGGCCGATTGGAAATATTATACAAATTACCTTTTACAGCAGGAAGTTCTGGCAACTTTATATTCATGGCAACGATACCCTTTTCTTTTAAAGAATGAAAACGCCGGGACCTAAGGCTATCATAACCGATGTCATATAACCCACGATACTTTTCGATAAACCTTGATGGCGCCTGTAAAGGCCAATGAGGTGCGGTGTAAGCAGCATACAAAAAAAAAGGCTTTTTGTCTTTGCGATCTTTCTTGATGAAGCTGATCAGTTTGTCTGTGTAAAAATCAGTCGAGTATTGCCCAGTAGGATATTCTGTATAGTGGTCATCCTCCCTAAAAAGTGTTGAACGTGTGTCGGGCATGAAGTGATTAGCAGCGGCATCGAGCAATGCAAATGATCTTTCAAAACCTTTCGCAAAGGGAGTTTGATCAGGTGTTAGTCCCAGGTGCCATTTTCCTGATAAATAAGTGTGATAACCCTTGTCCTTCATTAATTGTGCAATAGAAACTACCTTATCATTAAGATATCCTTCATATCCGGGTTGTCCAACTTGTTCTGGAATATTGGGAACCCGTTCGGCCATATTTCCAAATCCGGCAATATGATGATCCGTTCCGGTAAGTAACATCGCCCTGGAAGGGGAGCAAGTACCTGCTGTATAAAAATTTGTAAATATTTGCCCATGTGCTGCAAGCGCATCAATGTTGGGAGTGGCAATTTCACTTCCAAAACAACCAAGATCTGAATACCCGAGATCATCCGCTAAGATCAATACGATATTGGGTCTTTTCTCCTGCTTCGGTTTTTCGAACGCATAAAACAAACAGCAAAGAATGATTAGAAGAATGTTACTGTTTTTCATCGATAAGTGATCTTTAGTTTTATTCATCTAAGGTAATCATTAGCTAATGGCACCATTAACCTAAAGTAAATTTACAGGAGGCAAATAACCAATGACGGATGACGACTGTCCTTGTGAAATACCTAACTTAGAACAATACCTTATCATTAGCGAGAAACAAATAGAGATAATCTAACAGGAAAGCAAAATCAATGGAAAATAAGAAATGGAAATTAAAGCTTACTCTTCTTCTTGTAAGTAGTCTGACCATAATGTCTGTAATTACAATTTCTCCTGCATTACCCCAGATGGCCATGGTGTTTTCTGACGTTGAAAATGCAGAGTTCCTTGTTAAATTAGTATTAACGCTGCCTGCCTTAATGATTGCCGTATTCTCCCCCATTACTGGACGCCTTATTGACCGGCATGGCAGGTTAAGAATTTTGTGGTTGTCACTCATACTCTATGCTATATCAGGAGCCGCTGGATATTTCCTGAATAATCTTTATCATATCCTTATATCCAGAGCTTTGCTCGGCATATCGGTGGGCATGTCTATGCCCATAGTGATTACACTAATAGCGGATTATTTTGAGGGTATGGAACGTCAAAAATTTGTTGGCTTACAGATAGCTTTCATGTCAATGGGTGGGATTTTATTTATAGGGCTGGGAGGTATTCTTGCAGACTTTAGTTGGAGACATCCTTTTCTTATTTATTTATCTTCTCTTCTCGTCCTTCCTCTCAGTATTGTGTTTCTTCATGAGCCGGCAATTGTACAAAAAAGAAATCAGGCTAACACTAATGTAAGGGCACCCGGAATAATTTGGATGTTGTTCATCAATATCATGATTATGTGGATCATTTTCTTTTTAATACCTGTACAAATACCCTTTCACCTGAAGGCCATAGGGGTTGAAAAGAATTGGTTGATAGGCGCCGCGATTGCAATGGCTACAGCATTTTCCGCCATTTCATCTTTTTCCTATTCTAAGATAAAAAGCCGGTTAAGTTTTCTTTCTATTTTTTCTTTAGGATACTTGCTCCTGGCCGCAGGGTTTGTTTGTATTTCTATCTCCAACACCTATGTATTAGTTGTTATTGCGATGATGTTATCAGGATTGGGTATGGGAATGATGATCCCCAACACCAATATGTGGGTAATGAAAATTGCTCCGCCTGAAATCAGGGGAAAGGAAATTGGAAAGCTTACCACATTCTGGTTCGCTGGCCAGTTCTTATCTCCGATTATCATTTTCCCGGTTTTAAACATTCTATCCCTTTCCTCCACATTTATGCTGGCCTCCGGATTTCTTTTGCTGATGTCAATCAGTTTCCTGATTTTTCATTTCAGCAAAATTGGAAAATCTATTACTCAATAACACTCGTATGAGAGAAGAAGTCAGAAGCAGAGCATAAAATATTCCGGGCATACCTGCACCTATCTTTGCACGATGAGCGCAGCCTCTGCAAAAGTTAAGACAGTTAAAAATATCAGGCAGTTTACATTGACTGATCTTGAACAATTTTTTGAAACGATAGGTGAGAAAAAGTTCAGGGCAAAACAGATTTGGGAATGGCTTTGGCAAAAGCATGCGCATACGTTTGCCGACATGACCAACCTAAGTAAGGAATTGCGTCAAACGCTTGGCGAAAATTTTACGTTGCCTGCTATTACTTTAGACGCTACCCAGATCAGTTCTGATGGCACTATTAAAAGCCGTTTTAAAACACATGAAGGACATCTCTGCGAAGGTGTGCTAATACCTACCGAACATCGCCATACCGCCTGCGTTTCTTCGCAGATCGGTTGCTCTTTAAGTTGTAAATTTTGTGCTACCGGTTATATTGATCGTAAACGAAATCTTGATTTTGACGAGATATATGATCAAGTGGTTTTGATCAACCAGCAATGCGAAAAAACATACAACAAAAAACTAAGCAATATTGTCTTTATGGGGATGGGTGAACCGCTGCTTAATTATAAAAATGTTTTAAAATCCATTGAACGAATTACTTCTCCCGATGGATTAGGAATGAGTCCACGCCGCATTACTGTATCTACAGCAGGTGTATCAAAGGCCATCAGGCAATTAGGTGATGATAAAGTAAAATTTAAACTGGCACTTTCTTTACATGCGCCAAATGATAAAAAGCGGAATGAAATTATGCCCATTAATGAAAGCAATAACCTTCACGCATTGATTGATGCACTGAATCATTTTTATAAGCAAACAAAAAACGAGATCACCCTGGAGTATATTCTCTTTAATAATTTCAACGACGGCCAGAAAGATGCTGATGAATTAATTAAGTTTTATCGCCAGGTACCTGCCGACCTTGTAAATATCATCGAATACAACCCCATTGATTTTGCCAAATTTGAAAAACCTTCAGAAGAACGTGTAGCTGTTTTTATGGATCATT
>JALZIY010000036.1 GCA_030860085.1 Bacteroidota bacterium
CATCATTCCTTGTTCCTTGTTCCTTGTTCGTTATTCCTTGTTCTTTTCCTCCTTTACTGGCTGCCACAATTCCCGCCACATCAACTTTTCCTTCTTCACCAATAATGCAAAGCAAGTCATTGACTGCAATTTTTTCTCCTTCTTTGGCGCCCTGGTGCAACAATTTTCCATTCTTATAACTTTCCAGTTCCATGGTTGCTTTATCCGTTTCAATATCCGCAAGTATATCCCCTTTTTTTACTGCATCTCCCACTTGTTTGTGCCAGCCGGCTATTACACCTTCTGTCATGGTATCGCTGAGCCGTGGCATTAAAACCACCTCTTCCATCTTACTTAGATCCATTGCAGCAGGAGCATTATTTTTTTGTGCAGTTTCTTTTTTTGGTGGCACATCTCCTTCAGCTTTATCTGCTGTATCAGTTTCTTTTGTTACCGGTTTTTGCATATCAGGTTGTCCTTTGCCTGACGGTTTTTTACCGGAAATATGTTGCGAAATATCTTCACCTTTTTTGCCAATAATTGCTAACAGATCGTTCACCTGTATCTTGCCGCCTTTATCAGCACCTAGGTGAAGCAAGGTTCCGTCTTTATAACTTTCTAATTCCATCGTTGCCTTATCCGTTTCTATTTCAGCTAACAGCTCACCTTTTTTTACAGGATCGCCAACTTTTTTATGCCAGGCAGCAATTACACCTTCCGTCATTGTATCGCTCAGGCGGGGCATTAAGATCACTTCAGCCATGTTCGTTATTTTAAAATTTATCCGCCGTGAAATTAAAGCAAAACAGGGAAACGGGGTTAATTAGCTGATTTGATGATTTGCTGATGTGCTGTGTGTTGCGAGCGGCATTAACGTACAGTGAAACCGCTGTGCGGTATCGATAATTGTTATCGATGCAAAAAGAAACGATTCACATGATTGTTTCAACTAGCGGCTAGGCTATTTATTTTTCGTCTTTATGTTTTGCAAATCTCCAAGTCAAATGTTTTGAAAAACCGTCTAAGTCTGGAAATAAAGTCGCACTGTTTACACCTAAAATGTTTAATTGCTTTCTAATTTTTGCAAAGCTGTCATACGGCACAGTCAATCTAGTTAATTTTTTTTTGAAGTTTGCATTTGTTTCAAACCGATACATTTTTCCATTCTTGTTTATCATATGAACTGTAAATAATCCAGCTTGTGCTGATATTCTTCTTGAAACAACTGCTGAGCGAAATATTTTTGTGATTTTATTTGAGAGAGGGTCAATGCTTTCGGTGTTTGTTCTGAAATCGTTAACCTCACCAGCTAAAATCCAGACAACCCCATTCACATAATTGCCTTTATCTTTTATCTGTGGTGCGTTCTCAACTGCAAACCATAGTGCTGCAAGAGCATTGTATGTCCAGTCTAACAGTCTTGTTGGAAGTCCGTGGTGTTGTGCTAATGCAAGCAAGTCCCAATTATTGTCTGGCTTAAATTCAGACAAAGGCAAAATACCTCTCCGAAATTCATCAAGAATTAGTTTTTCAGTCTTTGAAATACTGTTAGATTTAATTCTTAGGTCAATGCGTGCAAGTTTGGGAAGAAGTGGCTCGTCAACAGGTTGTCCTCTAAATATCAGTTCTGCATTATTTCCAGAATTTTCATTTGAAACTTTAAAATTGTCAATGAAGTCAACATATTGAGTTGTACTAGTAATAGTCAGATTGTTTTTTGTCGTCATTGTCACTTGGGATGTTGTCAAGCCCTGCCGCTAACGGTTTACAGCTTGCTGCAGTAGCAGTGTTCTATGTTCCGTCAGCTTAAATTATTACAATAGTTCAATAGAATTACAAATGTTCAGTAATGTTCGTTAGCCGCTAATGCAGCAAGCTTGCTATTGTGTGCCATGACATGATGCTCATTTGCAATATTCTTTTAACTCATTGCAAGCATCTGTTAAACCCAATTCGCAACTTTTCTTTAAATCATTACAGCCGCCAACTTTATCTTTAAGTGATATTTTGCAAAGCCCTCTATGGTAATAACTAAATGAAATATTGTCTGAATTGGGGTTAATGCTTAATCCTTTATTCAAATCATCTATTGCATCTTTATATTTACCCATTAGTGCTTTTGTAACAGCTCTTTCTAACCATACCAGGTCATTCGTAGGATTAACTTCAATTAATTTATTAAAGTCCTCTAAAGATCCTTCATAATCTTCTACCTGTCGTCTTGCAAAGCCACGTTCAATCATAAACTCTTCGTTTTGAGGCTGAAGTATGACACAAATATTAAAGTCAGCTAACCTTTGTTAAAATCTTCTAATTTTTTATAAGTTGATCCTCTATGAAAATATGGTATATAGATATTTGGATTTAGCCTAATAGAAGTATCAAAGTCCTTTATTGCTTCACCATATAAACCTAGGCTTCCTTTTGCATATCCTCTGAAATCAAAAAATGCTGGATTCCGTTTATCTTTTTCTATTGCTTTGGTAAAATCCAAAATAGCATCTTGATATTTATTTATTTCTAGTTTTTGCTTTCCCCTTTGAAAATATGCAAACGCGTTGTTAGGGTTCTTTGCAATGTCTTTATCTAATTCTGAAACACTCTTTTCTTCATCTTTTATCTTTTGTTTTACAAATTCTCTATTTAAAGAGAATTGATGCCCATCAATCGATGGATCTAATTTTATGGCAAAATTAAAATCATTCAATGCAAGTTTATATTCATTATTCAACATTTCAGCAACCCCTCTATTATAATATGCAATACCAAGTTTAGGATTTAATTGTATTGCCTTATTACAATCATGGATTATTTCAGAAAGGTTTCTTATTTCAACTGGCAATTGAAATCTTACTTGAGCCCTGTTCATATAAGCTTCAGCAAACTTTGGATTTATCCCTATTGCAGTTGTATAATTATCTAATGCCTCTTCATATTTTCCCTCGTCCGTTAATTTGATTGCTTTATTAAAAAATGTTTCTGGGATGGGCCCTGTATTAATATATTTTATAACCTGACTTGAATTGGCCTTCTCATATCCCGCTTTAATTGCAAGTAATCTTTTACTTCTCGAAGGATGAGTTGAATTAATATCAGAGGCATCGTTTGAAATTAAATTAATTGGTGCTTGTGATTGGGGTAAAGTAGCACCTAGTTTAAAAAGTATGAATCCTGAAAATTCATCTGCATCTAATTCTTTTTGTCTTTGTTCTTCAAGAGATACTGATGCTCTTAAAGTATGACCTAAAAGATGATGCCCTATTTCATGGGCTAAAATGCTCGCATTTGTCCAATCAGATGATAATTGTTTTAATGAAGAAATGAACTTTTTATCATAAACAATATATCTAATTCCCGTATTAGAAGTTATTGCTAATGCATTGTTTATATCTGAACAAGAAACTAAAACGAAATTTCTTTTCAGCCCTATCGGTTCTAATATTTTATCAACAACTTGAATAGCGTCAACGTCTGAGTTTATTGAACTACTAACAATGCTACAATTTGGATTGGTTGCTTTTTGAAATCCATAATTGCAGGCAAAGATTTGCTTTTCCTGGGCTTTGGGATTTTGTCCACAAAAGCATAAAATCAAAAAAAATAATCTTCCCATTTCCTCAAGAGTTGGTCGATTTTATAGATGATGAAATTATATGATTGTCGCTTAGCATAGCACACAACTCGCTGCTTCGAAAATTCTTGTTTCAATATTAAGTCTTTTCATTGGTAAAAGACTCTTCATGGTGCGACAGGCATGTATATCAGCTATAGGGTGTAAGTCCCGAATACGCTTTACAGTAGGGAGTATTAGCTAAAGGCAAGGGTGTCCACCGCGAGGTGGAATCTGAAGGAAGCCGGCGGCAAAAGTTTGCGCCTACGAACAGAAACTGTATATAGGCGGTATAATGTGGGTGATGTAGCCATAGATACACAAGCCCGATTACTGTACGGAACATTATGCTGTAAATGCAGAGGCGACATGAACTGAAAGCGGATATACTACCCTGTGAGGTCTGACAAATATTCTTATCCAGTCAGAAGTCAGCAGAAGTCATAGTAAGCTGGGAACGAGCCGCATCCCAATAAACGGGTGAATGCGGAAGCCTCACAGAAGGACGAAGGACTGAATGATTAAAATGAGAGAAAGAGTAAAGTTTGATCGTTGGTGCTAAAAGCCAAAACCACGTAAGAGAACTACTTGCTTGAGGATAAGTCGGAAACTGAAAGTAAAAAGTAAGAGGAGCCTAATCAACGAAAGCATATAACAAGTAACTCACTTTAATCAAACCGCCGTATACCGAGCGGTACGGACGGTGGTGTGAGAGGACAGTGAGGGAAATAACCCCTCACTTCCTACT
>JALZIY010000045.1 GCA_030860085.1 Bacteroidota bacterium
GGCCGATGGAACATTGGGAGCCAAGCCCGGGAAGGGGGCGATCATTGTATTAGGTAGCGGGCCAAACCGCATTGGACAGGGGATTGAATTTGATTATTGCTGTGTGCATGGGTTATTGGCTATAAAAGAATGTGGTTACGAAGCCATTATGGTCAATTGCAACCCTGAAACCGTTTCAACTGATTTTGACGTAGCTGATAAGCTTTATTTTGAACCCGTTTTCTGGGAACATTTGTGGGAGATAATCGAGCATGAAAAACCTTTGGGTGTTATTGTGCAATTAGGTGGGCAAACTGCGTTAAAATTGGCGGAAAGATTGCATGGAAAAGGCATCAGGATCATTGGTACTTCGTATAATAATATGGACATTGCCGAAGATCGTGGACGATTCAGTGATATGCTTAAGGAACTCGATATTCCATATCCCGAATATGGCACAGCACTGAATGTAGATGAAGCAGTTAATGCTGCAAAAAAAGTTAGGTTTCCTGTATTGGTGCGCCCAAGTTATGTATTGGGTGGTCAGCGTATGCGTATTGTTATTAATGATGATGAACTGGAAAAAGCGGTCATCAGTTTATTAAAACATCTTCCTAATAATAAAATACTGATTGATCATTTTTTAGATCGTTGCCAGGAAGCAGAAATTGATGGAATTTTTGACGGAGAAAATTTTCATGTAATGGGTGTGATGGAGCATATAGAACCCGCAGGTATTCATAGCGGTGACAGTAATGCCGTTTTACCTGCGTTCAACCTGACGCCGATTACGGTAACCACTATGGAATTTTATGCAGAGAAAATTGCAAGGGCATTAAGTATTAAAGGATTGATCAATATTCAATTTGCCATTAAGGATGGAAAGGTATATGTAATTGAAGCCAATCCAAGAGCCTCCCGCACCACTCCATTTATTGCCAAAGCATATGGCATACCATATTTGAATATCGCTACTAGAATAATGATGGGTGAAAACAAGATCACTGATTTTACCTACGAAAAAAAATTACAGGGATTTGCCATTAAAGAACCCGTTTTTTCTTTTGATAAATTTCCAGGTGTAAGTAAAGAATTAGGCCCTGAAATGAAAAGTACAGGAGAGGCCATTCGTTTTATAAAAGATTTGCGGGATCCTTATTTCAGACAGTTATATAAGGATAGAAGTATGTATTTAAGTAAATAGTTTAAATCCTGCTTTGGATAGATTAAAAAGATTAGTCAGAAAAATAGTTACTATGAATTCACAGATATTGTTTTTAAGAGAACAAATCATAGATACCTATGAAGGCGAACCCTGGTTTGGAAGAAATGCGAAAGAATTGTTGAGTGAAGTGAGTGAACACGATGCATTTCAAAAACTCGCAGGAGAACACAGCATTTTAGAATTAATATGGCATATGATCACCTGGCGGGAGTTTACAATAAGCCGTATAAAAAATGTAGAGGGCAAAGACTTGCATTTTTTTGAACAGTATGATTGGCGGGAATTAGACCATAACGATAAAAAACTTTGGCGGCAAGGTTTGGAGCGTTTAAAGGATACGCAGAATAATTTAGTCAAGTCAATAGAAGAATTACAGGATGATTTATTAGAAAAAATGGTAGCTGAAAGAAATTACAATTTCAAAAAATTATTACACGGCATCATTCAACATGATATTTACCACCTTGGGCAAATTGCGTACATTAATAAGATGTTGTTAAAGGCTCAAAATATTACCGGAGTTTAAGAGTGCCCTTCGCTAACTCAGCGTAAACTTACCACCGCACCCATAGCAGTATTTTGACTAATTAATAATAAAAAAACTACAACATTTGCAGTTTTGAATATAATTGAAATCTCCTAATTCGCGTAAAAAACCCCTCCTTAAAAAATAGGAAGTTGCTATCTATAAAAAAACAAAATTGCATTTAGTTGATATATGTTATGGCATATATGTTATGGCAATGGGAAGTTTTTTCTATTTCCTGGTCTGCCTTCACTACGACCTTGCAAACGCTCCTGTCTTATTTTTCTTACTTCATCTACAAAATCGCGTTCATATATAAATACGTCATTGCTACGTTTATCACCAACAACTTTTTTAAATTGATCGCGATAGCGTAAACGGAGGTCAGCAGTTTTTTGTTGTAATACCAGCCTATCGCCTTTGTATTGATTGTTAGTTTTCCTAAGCTCGGTAAAATATTCCATATATAATGGACCAAAACGGTCAGCTTCTGCATTAGAAAGATTTAATCTTTTTTGCAAATATTCCCGCATTCTTTCACGAACTTTTGCACCATTGTTTTCGTCTTGCTGTGCAAAAGAAGTAACCGCAAACGCCAGCAAAAAACCAACTACGTATAAAATTTTTTTCATGGGGGCGAGATATTTAATTGACTATAAATAATTCTTCGTCGTCATTTGGCATGGTAGCTAAAAATGCCTCCAGTTCATTATCAGAAACTTCTTTAAGCATATTGCGTACATCCGAGGAATTACCCGATGTTTTTGCAAAATTTTCAGATGCATTAAAATCAGCCGTTTTAATAAATTCATCCAGTGTTTGGTTACTTATTCCTTCTAATTTTTTCGCTACCCATTGCCCTGGTTGTTTAGACGGATCAATAGTGGATGATTTATCATTCAAATAAAAAATACCACTTACTGCAATAATACCTGCTACTGTGGCAGCAACTGCCATCTTCATCCAATTACTTCTTTTAATGGAAATAACTTTTGCAGTGGGCTTGGATAGTTTAGCAAGTACGGAATTTGGGAGATTGGTAAAATAATCAACAGGCACTTCGTAAGGCATTGTTTTGTGGTGGTTAGCCAACAAGTTAGAAACCTCTTCATCATGAATCAGAAGCGGCACCTCATTAAACAACGTTGAAAAATAATTTTCTGGCACGTTAAAAGGCATTTCTTTTTTTATCGATGCCAGGGCAGGCGATAACTCCCTCAATTCATCAGTAGCTGAAATAGCAACCCCCTCTTTAATTTTAGCAAATACAGATGCGGCAAAATTGTCAAAATAACCTTCGGGTAAATTAAAAACGGGCCTCTCAATGAAATAAGGTAAGTTGCTTTTCAAGCTCTCCAATTCTTCCTGTATATGCTTTCTTGTGTTCATTATCGGGGTTTAAGACGTAAATAGGGCTATAAGGTTTAATGATTCTTAATGTAATCTTCAACTTTTTTTACTGCGTGGTGATAGCTTGCTTTTAGGGCTCCCTCACTGGTATCAAGCACCCGGCTCATTTCTTCATAAGGCATTTCATCATAATAGCGCAATCCGAATACAAGACGTTGCTTTTCAGGTAGTTGTTGAATAGCTAATTGTAATTTCCATTCTATTTTGTTTGGGTCAAAAAATTTGTCAGCTTTTATTTTATTACTTAAACCGCTTTCTACATCACTAAGGCTTACCGCAGATCGTTTCTTTTGCCCTTCTAAAAAGGTTAGCGATTCATTTGTTGCTATGCGGTAAAGCCATGTATATAATTGAGATTCTTCTTTAAAATTTTCAAGCCCATTCCATATTCTTATAAATGCATTTTGAAGTACATCATTTGCATCTTCATGATCAACCACCATCCGGCGTACATGCCAGTATAATTTTTCCTGGTATTTTTTTATTATCGCGGTAAATGCCGGTTCCTTTGTATGCGGAACTCTGAATTGCATTAAAAGTTCCGCATCCTCTTGTCCTGTTAAAGCCATCTGCATTTTTTTAAGTGAATCATTGCATAAGAGTTAAAGATGTTTTATGTACAATCTATGTGCACACATTAACTTCTGTTACAATGCATTTTGTTAGTTAAATACGAAAAATATTTTTACTACAATTCACAATTATTATTCATAAAATCTTGAAACTTAATATACAATAACCTTGCAATATAAAACTATTGTTATGGCAAAGTAAGTTTTGCATGATGCAGATTTGAATTAAGAAATATTTTTTTTCATCCTATCATATTCATCAATAACCTTCCAATACTGGCTTGCTCAAACGCATCTCGTATATATTATCATAGTATTTCGTTTAATTTTAGTTTATAAAACTGATGAAACCGCTTATTATTATTTTTATACTTACCTGTTTCACCTCATGCTCTGTAACAAGAAAAGATGGTGGAAATAAAAAATGGATTTCTCTTTTTAATGGAACGTCCCTTACCGACTGGAAGGCCAGCGAAAATCCTTCCACTTTTTCAATTGAAAACGGAATGATCGTAGTGCACGGGCCCAGGGCACATTTATTTTACCAGGGGCCTGTGATGAACCACCAGTTTAAAAACTTTGAATTCAAGGTCCGTGTAATGACAACAACTGGTTCTAACTCAGGAATTTTTTTTCATACTGCCTACCAGGAAACCGGCTGGCCCTCTAAGGGTTACGAAGTGCAGGTTAACAACTCGCAAACCGACTGGCGAAGAACAGGCAGCTTATATGCCGTGCAGGATGTGAAAGAGGTATATGTAAAGGATAATGAATGGTATACTATTTACATTAAAGTGGAAGGGAAAAGGATAACAGTGAAAATAAATGACAGAACTATTGTGGATTATGTAGAGCCCGACGGGGTAGAAAAAAATCCTGACCGGTCAAAAAAACGTTTGTCTTCCGGGACATTTGCTTTACAGGGCCATGACCCAGATAGTAAAGTATATTTTAAAGAAATATGGGTAAGACCTTTGCCAGGAGAAACAGAGCCACGGTAATAAAAAGTAAGCAAACATTAAAATTCAACTGACCTTCTTTTTGGTTATTTATTCTTACAAGAGTCTGCAGGCTGTAGTTTCCTTCTCTACTCATTTTTTCTCCCTAACACTTTTTCCGCAGCAGCAATAATATCAGGAATATCTAAACCATATTTTTTAAGTAATTGCTCAGGTGGGCCACTTTCGCCAAAAGTATCTTTTGTTCCCACATATTCTATTGGAATAGGAAAATGTTTGGCAGCGAGCTGTGCAATAGCATCTCCAAGGCCGCCAATGATATTATGTTCTTCTGCCGTGACAGCACATTTTGTTTTACGAATAGAATTGAGCACCGCTTCTTCATCCAGAGGTTTGATAGTATGTATGTTAATCACCTCTACACTCAACCCTTTTTCTTGTAAAGCAACACCAGCTTGTATGGCATGCCAAACCATGTGCCCGCAAGCAAAAATGCTTATATCTGTACCTTCAGAAAATTTGTGCGCTTTCCCAATTACAAAATCATCCCCATTGGTAAAAATAGGCCATGCGGGGCGTCCAAAACGCAAATACACAGGACCTTTATAGTCGGCAATAGCAATGGTAGCCGCCTTCGTTTGGTTATAATCGCAAGGGACAATTACAGTCATGCCGGGCATCATTTTCATCAAACCAATATCTTCCAAAATCTGGTGTGTAGCGCCGTCTTCTCCTAAGGTTACACCTGCATGTGACGCACAGATCTTTACATTCTTATCACTGTATGCAATACTTTGTCTTATTTGATCATAAACCCGTCCGGTAGAAAAATTGGCAAAAGTTGTAGTATATGGAATTTTGCCTCCAATGGTTAAGCCTGAAGCAATACCCATCATGTTGGCTTCAGCAATACCCACCTGGATAAACCGTTCCGGGAATTCTTTGATGAATTGCTGCAGCTTTAAAGAGCCGCCAAGATCTGCAGTTAGAGCCACCACATTTTTATTCTTTCTTGCGACTTCCACAATGCCATCCCCAAAACCACTTCTGGTATCTTTTTTTCCGGTTGAAACAATTTCTTTTAACATAAGAGAGAAATTATCAGTTATGAATTATGAGCGCTGTCAATTATCCACCGT
>JALZIY010000048.1 GCA_030860085.1 Bacteroidota bacterium
GTACATGCACAAGTGTTCATACGATGGAATGAATTGCCGGAACATAAAGAAGTTTCTTATGCCTTTTTAACTTGCTCTTCCTACTTCATTTTCTTTATCTTTCTCGCATGAAGCGCTCATCATCTTTTTGGAATGCTGCCTGGCGCCGCTTAAAAAAGAACAAGGCTGCTATGGCAGGTTTAGTGATGATTTTCCTTGCAATTCTGGTAGCCATTCTCGGCTACTTTATTGCTCCAGACGCTACGCCTTTTGCTAATAGAATTATATTGGAAATAGGCGGACAAAAACCCGGATTCGAACAACAATTTTTACTGGTAAAAAAAGAAAATAAAATTGAGCCAACTAATTTATTTGAAAGAGCCATTTCAGGTAAAGCGGATCTATATGATTTTATTCCTATTGCAAACTGGAATGTTGTTAATGATAGTATTATGGTTGCAAAGTATATAGACGAAGGAGTTACGGAACGTTTAGCATTTCATCAAAATAAATTAGCAGTGCAGCCTGTTGTATCAAAGCGATTTTTATTGGGCACAGATAAATACGGCAGGGATATTTTAAGCCGCCTGATCATTGGCACAAGGGTCAGCCTGAGTGTTGGACTGATCACTGTTTTAATATCATTGACGCTTGGAATTACCCTTGGTGCAATGGCAGGTTATTTTGGAGGAAGAACTGATAATATTATTATGTGGCTGATAAATGTTATCTGGAGTATTCCTACTTTATTATTAGTATTTGCTATTACTCTCTTGTTAGGTAAAGGTTTCTGGCAGGTGTTTGTAGCCGTAGGTTTAACCATGTGGGTAAATGTAGCAAGGCTGGTACGGGGCCAGGTGTTAGGGACAAGAGAATTACAATATATCGAAGCCGCAAAGGCGCTTGGTTATTCGCATTTTAGAATTATTGCAAAGCATATTCTGCCCAATATCATGGGACCAATTTTAGTTATCGCTGCTTCCAACTTTGCATCGGCTATTGTTATAGAAGCGGGACTGAGTTTTTTAGGAATTGGTGTACAGGCACCTCAACCAAGCTGGGGATTAATGATCAAGGAAAATTACAATTTCATTATTACACAAAACCCAATGCTGGCACTGGCGCCAGGTTTTGCTATTATGATATTGGTATTAGCTTTTAATTTATTGGGTAATGGGTTACGGGATGCCCTCAACGTTCGGGGAAGAATTTAATTCTTTTCTTGTTTGGAAGTTTGCAATTATTAAAACCGCAATACATAGATAAAATACGCTACCGATCTTATCAGTTTCAATTAAATCGCTCAAAAAATTTACCGTACAAACCATGCTTAATATTACAGTTGCTACAGCAGCAGTCCTTTTCCAAAAAAAATCATTTGCTCGTCGATAGATATTTTGGGCAGTATAAAATAAATAGCCAATTAAAAACAATAATAACAACAGTCCAATTATACCTTGCTCAATTAAGGTCAATAAAAAATAATTATGCACAGTAGAATGATCATCATTTCTGCTAACCCAGGTTTTGAAAGCCCCTATTGCATAACCCTTATAAATTGGATAAAAACTACCTGGGCCGGAACCTGTCTGCCAATAATCCTTAATCATTCTAACACCAGCTATCCAGCGGTAAAATCTTTCTGCAGTTGATACATCTTTTAACTGGTAAGTAGCTACCAGGTGTTGTTCAAAATTGGTGTGAAAGATAGTTGTGTTATAATCATGGGCATACTTGATATACTTATCATCTTTTTTTAACCAAATAACTGCTGATAGCATAATGATGATGAATAAAATATAAGCATGAATAAGCAGCCGCTTTTTTAATAGCCACAATGTAATGATGCCAATAATTACCGCCAGCCACGCCCCTCTTGCATAAGAAAAATATGTTGCTGCTATTAAAATCATAAGAAGAATAAATAAATAAACCTTTTGCTTTTTAGCAGCAACATTGATAAAAGCAACTACAATAGGAAAAGTACAAACAAGCAAGGCAGAATAATTTACATGATTACGAAAGAACGGTTCTACGCTCTCATTAATGGTTATAAACGTAAACCCGCTCAAGCTATGCCTGTACATGGTTACAATGGCACAAATTATTATGGAAGTACTAAAGACCCAGGCTGTTGTCTGCAGTCTTTTTTTATTATTTAATAAGATTACCGGTGTAATAACAAATGCAAATAAGTACCAGCTTTTTGCAATTAAAAATTTAGATGCAACAAACGTATTTGTAGAAAATAAAACGGTAATCCCTAACCAGGCAAACTGTAACAACAACAATAGAATTAAAGGAGAAAATATTTTGTGAAAATTTATTTTCATTTTATTGTAAACTAAAAATGCAGATATAGAAAACGTAATGAGGAGCATTAAGGGCTCATCTGGCAGATCTGAAGCAAATGAATCTGCTACTTTGAATTCGATAGACCAGGGAATAGAAGCAATTAAAATGTAAAAAATTATAATTGGACGGTGAGCAATGAAAAAACATAATAGTACCGCTAATGAAAACAACAACCATCCACTTTGATCAAGGAAAATAGAGATTGCAGATACAGCCACCAACAAAAACGAAAAATAGCCAAAGTATTTTAACCGTATGTTAGTTATGGCTTTCATACCGGCCTCCGGCTTTGAAGAAAAAAAGCTAAAAGCAAACCAAAAACAACCGATACAAATGCTGTCAATAATACAC
>JALZIY010000086.1 GCA_030860085.1 Bacteroidota bacterium
GTTATTCCTTGTTCGTTATTCCTTGTTCGTTATTCCTTGTTCGTTATTCCTTGCTCGTTATTCCTTGCTCGTTATTCCTTGCTCTTTGTTCATTATTCTCTACCTCGTCGGCTCCTGCAAAATGTCTAAAAATTCTGCGCTGGATGCCTCCATTTTATTAGCTGTTTTATCTACCTGTGTTACTAAATAGCTGTGTGCAATATATGCCAGCAAACCAATGATCAAACCGGCTGCGGAGGTGATCATTTTTGTGTAAATTCCATTGGCCATGGATTGTATGGTAAACTCGCCTGTTGATGCCAAACGATAAAACAACTGGAACATACCAATAATGGTTCCGAGGAAACCAAACATAGGCGCAATGCCGGCAATTAAGGAGAGCAATGACAGGTTTTTCTCCATGTTATACAATTCCAGCTTTCCTACATTCTCCATGCTTTTTTCTATACTGTCAATGGGTTTGCCAATACGCTGAATTCCCTTATCAATTATACGTGCCACCGGGTGATTGGTGTTTTTTGCAAAACTGCGTGCCGCACTTACATTGCCATTGGTTACATGATCACGAATGATGTTCATGAAATTGTTATCAATGCGTGAGGCTCTGCGAATAGCAAGGGAACGCTCTACAAAAAAATAAATGGCTAATAAAAAAAGGAGTGCTAACGGCAACATTAGTAATCCGCCCATGGTGAGCAATTCTCCTAAACTTATTTGCCCGTCCTGGTTCGCGTCGGTCTGTGAAATATTGTTTGCTAATTGCACTGCCGTATCAACAATCTGTAACAAATTGACCATAATAACATTTCTTCTTTAAAAACCGCAAATGTAAGGTAACGTGTTGAATAACGTTTGGCGGGTATTAATATTGTTTTATCAAATAAGTGTGCTAACAAAAATGCCACCCACGGAGTGACATTTAATCTAAAATATTTAACAAGAAATATTTATTATTTTATCAACTTGTGTGGAGAGTCGCACGTCTACACTTGTAATGCTATGCATCATTTCGTGCATGCCTGTTTTTATCTTCATGGCTAAATTCCATACCTGCCGGCTTCATCATTAAAGCCTGAATTTGTTTCATTGTTTTTTCCATTCCATCGGGACTGCCATCTAAAAAAATGACATTTCCTTTTCCATATTCTGCAAAGTTTTTAACAGCTTCTGTCCACATGCTGAATAAAATAACATTGGTATCGAGGTTGGCCTGCTTCATTTGTTCTGCTGCTTCGCTCATTCCCTTTGCTACTTCCTGTCGAAACATGGCCACACCCATACCACGCAGACGGGCGGCTTCTCTTTCGGCTTCTGCTGCAATTTTTATAGCATTACCTTCTGCTTCAGCACTTTTCGTTTTAGTGATTAATAAAGCCTGGCCCTCATTCTCCGCTGCTGCTTTTAAATTGTTTGACGCCACTACCTTACTCATAGAATCCATAATCACTTTGTCAAACGTAATATCAGTGATCTGCAGATCCTGCAAATGATAGCCCCATTTTTCCAGCGTATTATCAATCTGGTCTTTTACATAATCCACAATCTCTTTTCGCTGGCCTAAAATTTCTGCCTGTCTTTTAGTGGCAACAAACGCACGAATAGAACCTTCAATTGTTTTGGTAAGGGCTTGCATTAAATCTCTATCGGACATAAATACAAAGGCCACTCTTTTGATGGTTTCTTCATCGTGGTTTTGCACAGAAAACAACAACATGCTTTTGAAGTAAACATTCGCCTGGTCAATCGTTACTGCCTGAAAATCCAATTCAACTGCGCGGTTTTGAACGGATATCTTTTTAAACACCTGCTCTAAAAAAGGGATCTTAAAATTCAGCCCCGGCCTGGCCGCACGGCGGTATTTACCAAACATGGTAATCACGCCTACAAACCCCTGGTTAACGGTAAACAATCCGCTAAAAACAATAAGGACAAGAAGTATATATATCCAATAATTCTGTAAAAATTCTATAATACTCATAAAATTCAATTTTGAAATTTCTGCAAGTTATCTATAATGTTACATCAATCCCGTATATAAATAAATATTTCCACACGCCTGTTCCTTTGTTTGCCCGCATTTGTTCTGTTATCAGCAACGGGATATTCACTTCCTAAACCACGGCTTATAACATTCATTTTAATTGATTCTTGTAAAAAGGCTGCAACAGAATTGGCACGTCGCCAGGATAACTCCCTATTGAAATCATCATTGCCGGTGGCATCGGTATGACCATTGACAATAATAGAATCTACCTGGTAATTATTTATTTTTTTTGTAAAACTATCCAGGAGCTTAATGGCCTGCCGGTTTAGCACAAAGCTGTTGGTAGCAAATAATACATCAGGCACAGTTAATGTATCAACATGCAATGTTTTGGTGATCGTAGGTTTGATGACAGAAGGTGGCTTGTTACGATGAAACTGGATTGATTTTGCCAGGAATTCATGCCGCTCATCCTGTGTATAAATTTCATCTTTTGTTTGCTGCCAATCTTTACAAAGTATTTCATTGGCATCTGTTGGCATTAACGACACATTATCAAATAATACAAAAAAATTGTTTTCTCTTTCGACGCCGGTAAATCCTGAAATTCCGCGTTTACTAAAATTTCCTAAAGTGATAAATGCTTCCTTCCCATTAGCTTTATAATTTATAATGACCTTCTGCCAGTTTGTATCCAATACTTTTTTCTGCAAACTATTTTTAAAATAAACTGAAGGAACTATTTTTTGATAGACTTGCTTCTCAAACAAAAAATCATACGATGAAAAATAAATGCCTATGCTATCTAAGATCGGATGCCGTGATTTTACAAAACATTGAAAACGGTAGGTTTTTCCCTTTTGCAATCCGCATAGAAGGCGGCTTCTGACAAATGTCCTGTAATATGGTTTGTTGGAATGACCCGCTATCAAAGCAACATAATGTGAGCCTGCATATGC
>JALZIY010000087.1 GCA_030860085.1 Bacteroidota bacterium
ATACATACTTACCGGCAGCGATAAACACAATTTAAAGGGCAATGAAGCTTCTTTGAAGTATTTTTTAATGGGTGCCTTTTCTACCGGCATTATGCTTATGGGTATAGCTTTTATTTATGGCGGTAACACACTTGGTTCGTTTAATATAGACAGTTTGCAGTTGGGCACAGGTAAAATGCCGGTTATGATAGGTGTTGGATTGGTGATGATGATCGTTGCCATGTCTTTTAAAGTATCTGCCGCACCGTTTCATTTTTGGACGCCGGATGTATATGATGGAGCCCCAACGGTTTTTACTTCATTTATGGCAACCATAGTAAAGGTTGCTGGTTTTATTGCATTTATCAGGTTATTTGAAGTATCATTTGGCACAATGCAATCTCAATGGCAAATGCTCATTGTTATTATTACCGCTTCAACCTTGCTTGTAGGCAATCTGACCGCTATATTTCAACAAAGCGTAAAGCGCATGCTGGCCTATTCAAGCATTGCCCAGGCCGGCTTTATGATGCTGGCGTTGTTTGCTTTAAACACTACTGCAAAGGAAGGTCTGTTATTATACGCCGTTGCTTATAGTCTTGCATCCATAGGTCTTTTTGGTATTATTGTAAAAATGAGTGATTATACAATTGAAGGTTTTAATGGGTTAAGTAAACAACAACCTGTACTTGCTTTTACAGCAACTATTTTTTTACTATCATTAACAGGTATTCCATTAACAGTAGGTTTTACTTCCAAATTTTATGTAATTATGGCTGCTTTAAAAAATGGTCATCAAATGTGGCTCGTAATATTTGCTGTGTTATGTGCTGCATTAAGCGCTTACTATTATTTTAAAGTTATACAGGCCATTTATTTTAAAGAAACCAGTGAAGGTGCCAATCATCAGATGGATGTTTCACCGGCATTTAAAGGGTTATTAATATTTACTGCGGCCCTGATTGTAATTTTTGGAATTATGCCCGGGCTTGTAATTGATTGGCTTTACTATTAGCTTTAACTTATTTTCCAAATGATCTGATAACTAAAACATGCAAATATTTGATACTTTTTCTTTGGCTTTTAGAACAGTAAAAAGCAATAAGCTTCGTACAGGTATTACTGTTGCTATTATTGCATTTGGTATCATGGCATTAATTGGAATAATAACGGCCATTAAGGCTATGAACCAAAGCCTGGCTGAAAGTTTTTCTACAATGGGAGCTAACGCTTTTAGTATTCGTTTTAAAGAAAAACAGGTAAGGATGGGTGGTGATAATAATGAAGTAAAAAAAACAACCAAGGGTACATTGAAAGAGAAAAAATCAAACCTGGGACGAATTATTACCTATCAAGAAGCAAAAGCATTTAGTTCAAGATATACATTTCCGGCACTGGTTAGTATATCACTTAGAGGACCGCGGGATGCCATTGTAAGTGATGAAAAAACAAAAACGAATCCTAATGTTGTAATACAGGGCGGGGATGAAAGTTATTTGCAGCTAAGTGGCTACACCTTGTCTGCTGGTAGAAATTTTAATAAGCTTGATGTGGAAACCGGTAGAAGTGTGTGCGTATTGGGTAATAGCGTAGCTAAAAAAATATTTGGTGATAATCCTGAAAGAGCAGTTGATAAGATCATAAAGGTATCTAATAATAAGTACAGGATTATTGGGGTTTTAAAGGATAAAGGGTCAAGTGCCTTTTTAAATGCAGACAATGTTGTAATAACCACCTATAATAATATCAGGCGGTTATTTACATCATCTAATACTACTTTTACACTTGGAGTAATGGTAAACAATATAAAAGATATGGATATTGCCATTGGTGAAGCAAAAGGTATATTCAGGCCTATAAGAAAATTAGCTTTTACTGATGAAGACAATTTTTATATTGATAAAAGTGACAGCATAGCTGAGATGTTTCAAAAGAGCCTTGGAAGTATTACAACCGCCGCTGCATTTATTGGTTTAATTACATTGATAGGTGCTGCAATAGGTTTGATGAATATTATGCTGGTAGCAGTAAATGAACGAACAAGAGAAATAGGATTAATAAAAGCTATTGGAGGAACTAAAAGAAGTATCAGGCAACAGTTTCTTTTTGAATCAGTAATAATAAGTTTAATAGGTGCAGTATTTGGTATTGTGTTAGGTATTTTAGTAGGTAATTTATTTGGAATTATTCTCAAAACAGGATTTGTAGTACCATGGGCCTGGGTGATAATTGGAATTGTTACCTGCTCTTTAGTTGGTTTAGGTGCGGGTTTATATCCGGCATTTAAAGCTTCAAGGCTTGATCCTATTGTGGCTTTGAGGTATGAATAGAGAATTATGATCCTTTAAAAAATGGATTTTTTTATTTAGAAACACTATTATAAAGCAATAATTGTGATCAATCAGTTTTACCGGCAATATTATTACTTGCTTTTTTTATTTTAAGTAATCTTACAGTCTTATAGTAAGAATAAAATATTAAAAAATGAAAATATTTCATTCAAATAATTTATTAACTTGTGCGACACAAAAAATATTTTTTTAACAGTTTTGATTTTTAAAAATATTTTTCATTACAATTGTGTAGTCAAATTTTTAACCGCATATAACTTAAACTTTAAACATTAAAAAACTAACATCATGGCAGAAACAAATCCTACTCCAAGGGCATCATCAGTAAGCGCAACAACTTCGGTGCACGCAAAAAAATCAAGCAATATTATTTCCACGATAGCTCCGATACTTTGCATTTTGGGGGGTTATATTATCTGGCGTTTTGTAATGGGCGCTGATGGCAATTTTACAAATCCTGACAAGGCAGGTGGTTTCTGGCCTAATCATAAAGGTCCGAAATCAGCCTTTTCTAAAAT
Organism: Bacteroidota bacterium; assembly: GCA_030860085.1. Lineage (GTDB taxonomy): Bacteria > Bacteroidota > Bacteroidia > Chitinophagales > Chitinophagaceae > Flavisolibacter. The sequence continues at coordinate 2,849 of JALZIY010000087.1, forward strand.
GTACGAGGGTGGGATTATCGTGCCAATTTTAATAGGCTGTTTCTTGATAGTGGTAACGTTTGTTGTCGAAAGATTATTAACCGTTATGAAAGCAAATGGAAAAGGCTCTAACGCAGATTTTATCAGAAAGGTACAATTTTATCTTGCTGATAAAAAGGTTGATGCAGCCCTTGCAGAATGTGACAAACAAAGAGGATCAGTTGGTAATGTAATGAAGGCTGGTCTTCGCAAATACAAAGAAATGATTACAGAAAATGAATTATCAACGGAGCAAAAGGTGCTTGCTATTCAAAAAGAGGTGGAGGAAGCCACGGCTTTGGAGTTGCCTATGCTCGAAAAAAATCTTGTGTTCTTATCCACC
>JALZIY010000100.1 GCA_030860085.1 Bacteroidota bacterium
GTACAGTTGACATTACCTCATGGAGCCTGGCAACTATACTCTCTCCCGGCATTATATGTTTTACATCGTGAAATATTTTTAGTCCAGCATTCATCAATATTGAAAGAATAATTTTTACCCGGCACTCATCAGAATGAGAGTATGAAATAATTGCATGAAAAGAAGATTTATAAGAAACAGAAGAATTACGAAAATTAATTGAAGACTGAAGTAAAAATAAAGTAAGCTCTTTCTCTAGCTCTGCTGGTATTTTTACTTTAGTTCTCGCATATTGAATTAGTGTTAACAGAGATAAATAATCATTAGAACCTTTAATAACTTCCAAAAGTTCTTTAATTTTTAAATTATTTTCTTCGGGAGACCACCAAACCCTAAGAGCATCATTAGCTGGTATCAGTTTATTGATATCATCTTTATTGATACATTCTTTTAAAAGATGATGAATATGCTCAAACATTTTTAGTGATATATTATTGCTATGAATATTCTTATCGCTCATATGGGCATTGATGGAGTGTTAAAGAAGCTGCTTAATATCGTGTTTATTCTCTCATCTTTAGTGATGGGCAATAGTGCAAGGCGTTGTATTGCAATGTCCTTACGATGATTAATTTCATCATGGGCCTTTTGTACCAAACTATGTAAAGCATTAATATTTATTTTAGATGCGTTATTACACTTAGACCAAATGAGGGGTAATGTTGGTTTCCTTAAAGATTCTTCTGCCGTCATTCTTAAAGAAGGAGCAATGGCATGGTAACCGGAAAAATTAAAAAGATCACCAAAATCATTGATAATTTGAGATACCACTGAGAAATCATCTAACAACATTTCAATATCTTTTTCCATGGATCCTTTGCCAACCCAGAATGCAGCAAGGGTGCCGGCTACATTACCCAAAGATAATTTTCCCTTGCACACCTTTAGCCAATGATCAAATTGCATATTTGAAGAAACGCGAGCCCATTGCTCTGATTCATCAAGTATCTGTCCGAAAACAACGTTTTCTACTGCATTTCCCAAGCGATTAAGAACACCATTAATTTTACTGGCTGGTAATTGAGCAAGCATAGATATTGCAGCTGCGAATAATCCATCCCCTCCGAGAAGGCCTATAGAACTGCCATACATCGAAAGTAAAGTAGGTTGTCCTTTGCGAATCACATGATTATCTAATATATCATCATGTATTAAACTGGCATTATGTAACAATTCAATTGCAGCAGCCGCAAATTCACTTCCTGTTTTATCTGCATCTGGTTGTAATGCCTCGACCCACAATAAAAATAATGAACCTGGAAAAAGCCTATATCGGTTAGTAGAAAGGGGACCCGGGTTACAAGTATTTAACCAGGCCCCGGAATTTATGTCGGGTGAAATTTCTTTAAATGATGACTGAATAACAGGAGCTATCCTTTTCTCATAGGTTTCTACACCCCATTCAGCATAATTAATTGAACAACTTGATGACATTATTAAAATCACTTAGAATTAAACAAAAGAACAAAGGGCGTTAATGACACTTGTTATATTGCTGAAACTTTATCTCTTCCCGAAGATCATATATCTTATTGAATCACTTTTCTAACGGATAGCTGTACTGTTCCACCTATGTAATCAAAATAATCACTCAACCGAAAATTATCATCTTTTCTTAATTCTGATCTTAACTGTTTTTCTATTTCTAATAAAATTTCAAGTGTAAGAACACCCCTGATACCACCTCCATCTAATGAGAGTATTTTACGCGGTTGCTCATTTTCGTAGCGAGCAGCTAATGGTCCCCATTTTGACATATAATTTTTTTATAGATATTAAATTACAATTGTTTTTAATGCAAAATGATTTTCAATTTCTCTTTATTGAAACCTGTGAAGAACTACGAACTTATCTTTTAAATATATCAAGACATTTTGCTTTTAGGCAGTCAGTAATTTTAAAATTAAAAACCAATCAATTTAAAAAGCAAAATAAAAAGTTCGACGTATCCATAGTTGTTTGCTTAAGTGTGGAATTATTGGAGAATAAGCAAACCAACACTTTACCTACGTGAATAGAATAGAACAGTTGTAGATGTAGTGGAATTATGAATGGAACATTGGTTGAAACAGGGATCATTGGGAATAAACGCAGATGCAGCTAACGGCTTTGATATTGAAGTACAAGTGGCACAGCATACGCTATTTTTACGGTTGGTACTGCACAGGGACTTTATAGATTAAATCTTACCACTGGCGCTGCAACTAAAATAAGCGACTTCTCTAAACCTGTAAGAGGTTTTACTGTAGGCCTTGGATTTTAAATTCATTTTTTATAATAAAGCCAGTAGCAATTTTTGTTGATGGCTTTATTATGTGTTTGCTAGTATGGTGCAACATATTCAACACCTGTGATAGTTATCTGCACCATCTCACGCATCCCTGAAATAATTAATATCTGGATACCGGCAAAGAAAAAAATCTTTTTATCCCATCAACATAGTTAGCCATTTGTCATTTTTACCTGCACTCTTTCTTCAAAAAACTTTGCCTCATTTTTTATTTTCACAAAGATTTCATTTTCCTTCTGTTTTATTTTGTGGTAAATAATCTCATTATTTAGTCCTTTATTATCTAACAAAGCAAGAGTTAGTTCCAAATCATGCCAAAGGCCAATCTCTTCCTGTAGCTCGTCAAGATATTTTTCATTGAGGCTGATCTTTGTTTTCAGTTGTCTGGGCAAAACCCGGTAAGCATAGAGAAGGTATTTCATTTTTTTCCTGTTCTTATGCAATTCTTCTTGCCCTACTTGCGAGAGAAAAGCACTACCTAATTCCTCCACAATTGCTGTAAAAAAATCAATTGCCATTTGATCCTTTACATCAGTCAGGGAGTTTTCATATCGTTTTCTGAGTAGCCTGACGTCGCCTTTATACTTCTCATTTCTGATACATATCAATATATATCCCTTTTCAATTATGCCTTCCAATTCCTTCTCAAGAAACGGATTGTGATAGTCATTGTCTTTCAATGTTTGCAGGTTGAGTTCCGCCATGCGGATATTCCCGGCATGTTGCATAATCACTTTCATTGGCCTGAATACATTGTGCTTATAAATATTCAGAAGCATTGCAATTGTCATTATCTTTTTTGCATGGAGGCGGAGATCATGAATAGCCTCACAATCATTTGCAACGGAAAGCGTAGATAAGTTTTTTATCATCCCCCTCCACCTGGTGTTGAGATATTCTTTCAATCTTTTTTTCCGGATCATTGTATTAGGAGGTTGATGATTGCAAGCAAAAATAGTATGAAGCAAGCTGTTACTGGTCAATCTGAGATCAGGGAATGTAGAACTGCAAAGCAAATGATCTTTTCGCAACTCGAACATAGTTTAGCCAACCCGCGATATAAAAAAGTGAGATGTCCTGCAACAGGCATTGATTATTCTGCCTCGCCTGGCCGCTCTTTAATCTGATCATTGTTGAAATCCGTTTTATTCTCCGCGTTGTGCAAAAAAGGTTTAAGCAAATCGATCGGAACAGGAAAAATAGTTGTTGAATTTTTTTCGGTAGCAATCTCCCGCAACGTTTGCAGGTATCGTAGTGTTAAAGCACTTGAATGTTCACTCAAAATTTTTGCAGCATCGGATAAACGTTGTGAGGCCTGGAATTCACCTTCTGCAGCAATAACTTTTGACCTGCGTTCACGTTCTGCTTCTGCCTGCTTAGCCATGGCACGTTGCATTTCCTGTGGCAGATCGATTTGCTTTACTTCTACATTTGAAACTTTAACTCCCCAGGGTTCTGTATGTGTGTCAATGATCTGCTGCAGCTTTTGATTGATCTTGTCACGTTGCGAAAGAATATCATCCAGTTCGGATTGTCCTAAAACGCTTCGCAGGGTTGTTTGTGAAAGTTGTGAAGTAGCCACCAAAAAGTTCTCAACTCCCACAATTGCTTTCTGTGGTTCAACTACCCTGAAATAAATTACGGCGTTCACTTTTATAGAAACGTTGTCTTGCGTTATCACGTCTTGTGTTGGCACATCCATCACCACGGTGCGTAAACTCACCTTCACCATTTTATCAATCACCGGTATCAGGAAGATTAACCCGGGTCCTTTTACTCCGTCACCGCCAATTAACCGCCCCAACCTGAAAATAACGCCCCGTTCGTATTCGCGAAGAATCCGGATGGCGCTGGAAAGAATAAAAAGAACAAAAACGATAACTACTATTGCTATAACCGGAATCTGTCCCATAAATAATTTTTTTTGATTTTAATTCATTGTTGTCCTACTAAAGTGTTCAAACTCTTGCCTAGACCTCACCTCCAACCTCCTCTCCAAAGGAGAGGAGGCTTAGAGTCTTATTACAAAAGCTTTGACAGGATTCAATGTTTTTTGTCGGACAGTAATAATTTCAATTATTGATTTGTTCAACATACAGTTTTAGATTTTTCATTTCTCTCACACGAATTTTTTCTCCCGCATTAATTTTTCCGGCAACAGATTCTGCATTCCAAACTTCACCCTGAACCCGAACCCTGCCCAAAGGATCCAGGGTATCGAGTGACTCACCTGTGGCCCCCGCTAAACCTTCCATACCTGTAACAACTTTCAACCTTTGTGCTTTTAATCCAAACCCGATCACGAAAAGAAAAAACAATGCGGTTACTGCTGTGGCAGCAATAATAACCCCACGGGAAATTCTTACAAACTCTAACGTTGAACCTGTTTTGATCAGCATGATGGACCCAAGCAGCAATGAAATGATGCCGCCAATAGCAAGTATGCCATGGCTTACTATTTTTATTTCGAGTATAAAGAGAATGATGGCAAAAACAATCAATGCCAGCCCTGCATAGTTTATTGGCAAAGTGTGCATAGAATAAAATGCAAGAATGAGAGCAATAACGCCAACAATACCGGGCAGGATAGCGCCGGGATTATATAACTCGAACAGAACACCATATATACCCAGCAACATCAAAATGTAGGCTATGTTGGGGTCGCTGAGAATATTTAGTAATTTTTGAATTACTCCCATTTCATGTTGTTCGATCCTGGCATTTTTTGTATGCAGTGTTTTTGATCCGGTACTCACTTCAATAATTTTACCGTCAACCTTGTTCAACAGATCCTGCTCATTATTTGCAATAAGATCAATTACTGAATCCTCAAGTGCTTCAACTTCCGAATAGGAATGACTTCTGCGCACAGCATTTTCCGCCCATTGCAGGTTGCGGTTTCTTTTTTGTGCTATCGAACGTATAAATGCCGCTGCATCATTGGTTACTTTTTCACTCATAACGCTGTCCATTGCACCTTGTAAAGTAACGGGGTGTGCTGCACCTATATTTGTTCCAGGGGTCATTGCAGCAATATGAGCAGCCAATGTAATGAAAACTCCTGCTGAGCCGGATTGTGCTCCTGAAGGAGAAACATAAACAATTACCGGCACCGCAGATTGCAGTATCTCACTGACTATTACTCTTGTTGATTTTAATAAACCACCGGGGGTATTAAGATGAATGATGAGGCATTCTGCTTTTTCGCGGCTGGCCTTTTCAATACCATCATGAATAAAATCTGCTGATACCGGGTTAATAGTACCGTCTATCTTTATTGAAACTACTGTTTGGGCAGAAAGTAAAGACGGAAGAAAAAAAAGGAAGATATAATATAATAAAATATGCTTCATAAAATATCAGTCAATGAAATGAAGCCGGCCCGGCTGAAAGACCTTTCTGTAATTTACTGAAATAAGAAAGATAAAAGATATTTTTAAAAGCCATTTACGCCTTGATCGTGTTCGACCTTGCTACTAAAACAAGCAATTTTCTAAACCGGTGAGAGGTTTTACAGTAGGTCTTGGATTTTAGATTCATTTTTTTAAAAGCAATTAATAAATTTTCTTGATGGCTCTTTTTTGTTTGGCCATGAAGGATCGGATTAATGTCGTTCCTGTTTAAATCTTTCTTTGAAATTGGTTCAGAAGTTGAGTTATTCTTTTCGATATTTTTTTCGTGGATGTTTTTTAGTGTGATGAATAGACTGATGTATATTTCTTTGGTTCGTTTATTTATTTTATAGACAATCAGGTAAGGAAAAAATTCAACCTTAGCTTCTCTAAATGTTTTGTTGCTTCTGCTGCCATACGCTTCCGGATGAAGAATTATCTCTTCTATCTTTTGTCTTACTGCTTTGATGAACCTTTCGCCGAGGTTCTTTTGTTTGTCTTCGTACCATGCAAATGCTGCATCATAATCCTGCCGTGTAAGAGGATGCAGCCGGTAAGTATAGCTCATTGCTTTTTGCGTTTCCTGCTTTTATAGGATTGCCTTGCACCGGCCTCCAATTCATCTAATGTAATGCCTTTCTCTTTGCCGCTTTCCATCTCTGCAAAACGCCTGTCCATTTCCTCAATATATTCTTTTTCATTCACCAGGTTTCTTCACGCGCAAAGGTTTTTACAACGCCCAATACAGCCTTTTGCTGCTCGGTATTCAGTCGGCCTAAGTAATGAGTAATCTCCTTCACCAGTGGTTTAACTGCTCCCATAACTGTATTCAACAAATTTACTTTTTAGTTTTTTATCGAGAGAATGATGTTTGCTTAACTGATTAATGAGGTTTTTCAGTTCGTTGTACCTGTTGATGACCAAGAACCACTTTTGTAAGCATACGCAAGGGTCAGCCAAAAACCCCATGATGATGCACATAGATTGAATCTATTTGCATTGTACTACACACATAATTTAATTTTCATTTAGGTTTGTGCACTAATCTCACTGCATGTCGGATTATTTTAAAAATAAGGTAGTGGCTGTAACCGGAGGAACAGATGGCATTGGCAGGGCCTTAGTAGATCTGTTATTATCCAAAGAGGCAAAAGTAGCTACCTGCAGCCGTCATCATGATAAATTGTATGGCCTGCAATCTGAGTATCCATCCTACCCTTTACATACTGTGGTAGCAGATGTTAGCAATGAGAATGATTGCCGTCATTTTATTGAATCTACCATAAAAATTTTTGGAGGTATAGATATATTAATAAATAATGCAGGGATCTCCATGCGGGCTTTATTAAAAGATATTTCAATGGATGTTTTACACCGCGTAATGGATGTTAATTTTTTTGGAGCCGTTTATTGCACTAAATATGCACTGAACACTATCATTGAACGGAGGGGAAGCATTGTGGGCATTTCCTCTATTGCGGGCTATCGCGGCTTACCCGGTAGAAGCGGTTACTCTGCTTCCAAGTTTGCTTTACAAGGCTGGCTTGAAGCCATTCGAACGGAACTGATAGAGGATGGAGTTCATGTAATGTGGGTCTGTCCTGGTTTTACTACTTCAAATATTCGAAATGCAGCACTAAACAAAGAAGGAAAGCCGCAGGGCGAAAGCCCAATGGATGAAGGCAAGATGATGAGTGCAGAAAAATGTGCCCACAATATTTTAAGATCAGTTGAAAAAAAGCAACGAACACTCGTATTGACTTTTACCGGCAAACGAACAGTCTTCATGAATAAATTTTTCCCTGGCCTGGCAGATAGATTGATTCGGAAATTTTTTTTTAAAGATGGAAAACTGGTAAAATAGTGTCACGTCAAGCGTGAGACATGAGATGTCTAATACCATTTTTAATTGAAGTAGTTTCACGTTTGACTTCTGCCGTCTCACTTCTCCACGGTTTTAAAATTGACATTGATTTTCATTTTAAAATTTCCAATTTTACAGTCTACATTGCATTCATGCCCTTAGTTACACTTACATCGGATATTGGCAACCAGGATTATCTCATTGGTGCTATCAAGGGCCGGTTATTACGTATTAATCCTGATTTTCAAATCATAGATATTTCTCATAGTCTTTCGCCTTTTAATTATCCGCAGGCTGCCTATGTATGTCGCAGTGCCATAAAAAATTTTCCTGAATTCACCTATCATATTATACTGATCAATTTATTTGAGTCGAAGCCTGATCAAATGCTTTTTGCTTTTAATAAGGATCAATATGTATTGTGTGCTGACAATGGTTTACTAAGTATGGTATTGGAAGATAAACCGGAGATGGTGATTGGCATTCCCATGGAAAAGACAGCCATTAAAAACACACTCTATTGCATTGATGTTGCTGCAAAAGCTATCATGCAGTTAGCCAATGGCGATCCTATTCAGGAAATTGGCATTCCTGA
>JALZIY010000352.1 GCA_030860085.1 Bacteroidota bacterium
CATTTATACCTGTTAGTCTTGGGCGGCTAAAATCAGCCAGTGCTGTTTTTTTAATCACCCCTTTTTTAGTGCAAAGGACAATATAATGCGAGGTTACAAAATCTGAGTCCTGCAAATCTTTAATATCTATAATTGCCCTGATCTTATCATCCGGCGCAATCTGTAGCATGTTTTGAATGGCCCTTCCTTTGCTATTCTTCTCCCCTTCCGGAATTTGATAAACATTCAGCCAATAACATCTCCCCTTTTCTGTAAAAAATAAAAGGGTATGATGAGTGGAGGCAACAAATAAATGTTCAATAAAATCTTCATCTCTTGTTTTGCCACCCATAGCTCCTCGTCCCCCCCGTTTTTGCGATCTGAATTCTGTAGCAGAGGTTCTTTTTATATACCCTAAATGTGAAACGGTAATCACCACATCTTCTTCCTTGATCAGGTCTTTAATACTCATTTCATTATCAAGAAAAGTGATCTCGCTTTTTCTTGCATCACCAAACTTCTCTTTAATTTCTATCAATTCATTTTTGATAACATCATAACGCATGCTTTCATTTGCAAGCAATTCTTTTAAATAAGTGATCAATTTCATTAGTTCATTAAACTCCTGCTTGATCTTATCTCTTTCCATCCCGGTAAGACGTTGTAAACGCAGTTCCAGTATAGCTTTTGCCTGAATTTCATCTAATCCCCATCCTGCGTTCACCAATGCTTCTTTTGCAGTATCGGGAGTAGCTGAAGCACGTATCAATCTAATTACTTCATCTAAATGATCTAAGGCAATTAAATAACCCTGGAGAATATGAGCTTTTTTCTCGGCTTCCTTTAATTCAAATTGTGTACGCCTCACTACCACTTCATGACGGAATTCAATGAACTCAGAGATCATGTCCTTCAGGTTCAATATGCGCGGACGCCCTTTTACAAGCGCTACATTATTAATTCCATAACTGGTTTGTAACTCCGTGTATTTATATAATTGATTAATGATGACGTTGGCAACGCCATCACGTTTAAGATCAATAACTATACGAGTACCCTCTTTATTATTCGATTCATTATTAACGTGTGCAATACCTTCTATTGCTTTTTCATTCACTAATTGGCCAATACGGTCGCATAGAGCGTCGCGATTGACCTGGTAAGGCACTTCTGTAATAATGATCTGTTCCCTCCCACTTGCTTTTGTATCCAGGTGTAATTTACCGCGAAGCACTACCCTACCCCTTCCAAAATGAAAACCTGCTTTTACTCCTTCCATTCCGTAGATCATGCCGCCGGTTGGAAAATCAGGTGCTTTTACATACACCATCAATTCATCGATAGTGATCTCGCGGTTGTCAATATAAGCAATACAACCATCGATGACTTCACTAAGATTGTGCGGCATCATATTGGTTGCCATCCCTACCGCAATCCCGCTGGAGCCATTCACTAATAAATTGGGTATGCGGGCCGGTAAAACGGTAGGCTCTTTTAAAGAATCGTCAAAATTAAACTGAAAATCTACCGTATCCTTTTCAATATCCTGCAACATGCTTTCTGCTATGCGATGCAGGCGGGCTTCTGTATAACGCATGGCGGCAGGGCCATCTCCATCCTGGCTTCCGAAGTTTCCCTGCGCATCAATCAGTTTGTAACGGATACTCCACTCCTGGGCCATTCTTACCATGGCATCATATACAGAAGTGTCGCCGTGTGGATGGTATTTTCCAAGGACTTCACCTACGATACGGGCGGATTTTTTATAGGGCTTGTTATACGACATGCCTAAGTCATTCATGGCATGTAAAATGCGGCGATGAACGGGCTTTAATCCATCCCTCACATCTGGTAATGCACGGCCTACTATCACCGACATTGAATAGTCAATGTAGGCTGTTTTCATCTGTTCTTCTATGTTTACAGAAATAATCCGGTTGATGTCGTTTGTTTCTTCAGGTAATAATGTTTCTTCCATTCAATGAAGCTTAAATTGCAAATTTTGAGGTTCGCAAACTTACCTTTTATTACTCTAAAAACCTGATAAAATTTGCTTTAAAACAACTGTAAATGTGAAAAATTTAAGGAGTTTCTTTGTTAGATTTTTTACATATTGTGCAGCTAAAAAATCAGGTAACACAAGGCGTCAAAACGAACAGATAGAAGTATGTGGGTAAGACATTCTGACCGCTTATATGCTATCAAATCATATTTACATCATAGTCGGAGTAAATTTTTATTTTCACTTTTCATTTAACTATAATGAGAAAAATTCTTTTGTTTGGTGCAGGCAAGTCGGCCACTGCATTAATCGATTATTTATTGCAAAATGCCTTTAAGGAAAACTGGAATGTAACAGTGGTTGATACTAATCTTTTTTTGGTGCAAAATAAAATCGGCAAAGCCTCAGGTGGTGTAGCTGTTTCTTTTGATATAAAAACGATTAAAGAGAGACAAGCGCATATTGAACAGGCAGATATAGTCATATCCTTATTACCACCATCCCTGCATTTTTTGGTAGCACAAGATTGCATTCGTTTCAAAAAAAATTTACTTACTGCTTCTTATATAGATGAACAGATAAAAAGCCTTAAAACTGAAATTGAAAAAAATGACCTGCTTTTTTTATGTGAGATGGGTTTAGACCCCGGCATTGATCACATGAGTGCAAAAAAAATGATTGATGATATCCACCATGGAAATGGTGTTATTCAATCTTTTGTTTCACATTGCGGAGGTTTAGTTGCACCTGAGAGTGATGATAATCCCTGGCATTATAAAATTAGCTGGAATCCGAAGAATGTAGTGCTGGCAGGAAAATCAGGTGCCATCTTTAAAAAAGATAACGAAATTAAAAAGCTGGATTATGAACATCTGTTTAGTGAGAACCGCTTTATAACCATTCCTGACTTTGATATTTTATCATGGTATCCCAACCGTGATTCATTAAGTTACATCTCTGCTTATGAATTGAAAGATTGTCCCACTTTTATTAGGACCACTTTGCGTCATTCTGATTTTATGTATGGCTGGCAAAATGTAATTGATCTGAAGCTGACAGATGAAGATTACTTATACCATACCGATAATAAAAGTCTGAAGGAATTTTTTAAAGAACATTTTGAAAGACATGGATTTGCCGGCTGGCTTGAGCAAAAAATGCATAGCCAGTTTGAAGCCAGTAAAAAGATATTAGAAGACCTTTTAAGTCTTGTGAAAATGGAGGAAAAAGCAGAGGAAATTGAGCAAGACCCCATCGATGATTTTATGATGGTAGATGGAAGCGGCGGCCTGCAGAAAATAGCAATGGATGATTTAAAAACAAATGCTGCCGCTACAGTTGCTTACAGAATGCACGAAGCTAAATTAACATTAAAGCAATTGTTTTTTTTAGGTATGGATGATGAGCAAACTATGATAAATAAAGGGCAGTGCAGTGCTGCAGATATATTGCAATTGATACTGGAAAAAAAGCTTGTTTTGCTACCAGGTGACAAAGACATGGTGATCATGCTGCACGAAATAGAGTATAAAATAGGAGATAAAAAATATAAAAAAACCAGTCACCTAATAATAAAAGGAGAAAATGATCATACTGCGATGGCAAAAACAGTAGGACTTCCGTTAGGCATTGCGGCAAAAGCAATTCTAAATGGTGTTATCACTACTAAAGGGTTACAAATACCTGTATTGAAAGAAATATACGGGCCTGTTTTAGATGAGTTAGCATTACATGGCATTTATTTTACAGAACGAAACGAAGACTTATGAAATTTCATTTTTCTATTGAAGAGGTAAGCAGGGAATTAGAAAGCAATCATAATCTTTCTATTTTAATGCTGCAACATGGCACCATGCAGTTAAAATATTATGCACCCAAACTGATTGATAAACAAATACCACATAAGCAAGATGAAATATATATTATTGCATCAGGCCACGCTATTTTTTACCGGAGTGGTGAAAAGATCAATTGCAAAAAAGGTGATGCATTATTTGTGCCGGCAACAATGGAGCATCGTTTTGAAAATTTCAGTGAAGATTTTTCTACCTGGGTAATTTTTTATGGAAAAGAAGGAGGTGAAAATTTAGCTGTATTTCTTTAATAAGCCAATCATTTCTTTCATCCCTTCTGTAGCTGATTTTTCAATAGCAGTCAAATTATACAAAGCAGTTGCTGGTGGGAGCTTTTTATCAACGATAAATTTTGGAATTTCCCAGGGTGCATAATTAACTAAACCTGCGGCCGGGTAAACAACAAGTGAAGTTCCAACAATTAAAAGTATGTCTGCGGTCTTCATGATCTCAATAGCCCTCTCAATCATCGGAACAGGTTCTTCAAACCATACAATGTGCGGACGCAATTGACCACCGTCTTTTGCCACATCGCCCAATTTTATTTCATCATCAATCCGATAAGTTAAGCTTTCATCGCTAACGCTACGCATTTTAAAAATTTCTCCATGCAGGTGCAGGACATTTGTAGAGCCACCGCGTTCGTGGAGGTCATCTATATTCTGTGTGATAATAGTTACATCAAAAATTTTTTCAAGTTCACCCAAAGCAGTATGAGCTGAATTGGGTTGTACATTTTTTACATTCTTTCTTCGTTGGTTATAAAAGTCTAACACAAGTGCCGGGTTTTTTCGCCAGGCGGTTGCGGTAGCTACTTCATTAATGTCAAAGCCTTCCCACAAACCATCAGAATCTCTAAAAGTTTTTAAGCCGCTTTCTGCACTAATGCCAGCACCTGTTAAAACCACAAGTTTCTTTTTCTGCATGATCTCTATTCATTAAAGGTTATCTCTTTCTGTTTTCTGTTTGTTTCAATAGTAATTTTTTGCCAATGTTTTTTCGAAGGCAAGTCAGTTAGAAACCAGTTTCTTCCTGCTTTTGATAAAATAAATAACCCATGGTCATCACCTAATGCTGCAAAATCTTCAGAAGGCGATTGCTTGTCGAAATAATTAATATTGAAAAAAGGAATTAAATCGTTTGCTGTTTCCAAAACATTGTCTGTAACAATAGCAATCTCACTTATAGACACAATCGAATTTGAAGTAAATTCATCAACATCTTCATTTTCGAGATCAAATCTTGCAATAAGTTCTAATATATTTCCGCAATTATCCAAAAAGTAAACAGCCTTTGCATTCCAGTTTCTAAAATCAACTATTTTATTTTTTTTATCTGCATGCATAATTTCTACTTTTGGTTCTACCCAATGTAAAGCATCTTCAATTTTATTGCAAGGGATATTAAATGCAAAATGATAAATAGGTTTTTCTTCTTTTACTTCGTGGAAAGTCAATAGTGAAAGGCCCGCCTGAAAGCTAATAAACGCCTTTTCTTCCGAAGCAATTGGGAAGTCTAATATTTGATGATAAAATTTCTTTGTTGCTGTCCGGTCATTCGTTAATAACTGTATTTCCTTAATAAACATTTACCAAAATTAATAACCTATTTCAGCTTAAAAAGTTGTTTTCTTTTAAACATGCCATATAAAAAAGCTGCCAGCAATGCTAAAGGCCAGACGGCAATGATGCCCAAAACAATTTCTCCCAACCATCGCCAGCCATTAGAAAAAGCATTTTTGAACCTGGTTAGAAATCCTTCATCACCTGTTTTTGCGCTTGCATCCAATACTTGAAAATAAGTAAATTGAATAGTGCTCATTGCAGAAGAATGGTCAAGATAATTAATGCGCCCCGATACTGTTTCAATATCTTCTTGTATCTCATTAATCTCTTTTTGTACTTCAATAATCTCTGACATATTTTTTGCTTTTTGCAAAAGTTCTAAATATTGCAAACGAACTTGTTTTCGTGCTTCAAGCCTTGATTTACTATCAATAAATTCAGTAGTCACATCTTCTGATGATACTTGTTTTTCATTTACCTGTTTTGCGTCTTTCATCAGATCATTGACAGCATTCTCAAATTGTTCAACAGGAACCTTAATAGTAATTGTATTTTCTATTTTATACTCTGTGCTATTCTGCTGTTCCTGGCTAATATAACCACCCCATTTTTTTACTTTGTCAGTAATTGTTTTTGAAAAAATGTTGAAGTCATTTATTTCTGCATTTAGATTTGCCGTTTTTACAATTTTTTTATCCCAATCCGTTTTTAGAATAGTGGTGTTTAATTTATTTTGTTCAGGCGGTTGATATTTTGAAAGAGATTGAATGCCGATTGTATCAGCATGTACCTGCTCCATATCTTCGGCTTGTAATTCTGTTAGTTGAACTTCTTCCGCCTTTATGGATTTATTATCACAAGCTGAAAGAAAAAGAAAAGCTGATAAACTAATGATTGATAAAATTTTCATACTGATTGCTTTTGGTTAGTAGATGCACTGAATAGTGCTTTTTCATATGGAAGCAATCGTTAGCTTGAAAACTTATTTTTTCTTCAAGAAAATTTGAGTGCTGTCTTTACCTGTAAGTAAAAGCAGAGAATCGTTTATGCGATTAACAACAAATCGTTCTTCAGTAGAATCTTTTAACACAAACTCCTTGGTGGACCGGTCAAAGTGATAGGCCGATCCTTCAAAGGCATTTCCATTTTTAAAAGTTAGTAAACTGTCCTTTGTAAATTGATAGTCATTCGTAGAACTGTCTTTAAGCGCCATGGCTAAAATAAGCATGGTTAAATCATTAGCTGTATCTTTTCCAGTGCTGATAGAATCAATGCGCCATCTGCCAATTAAAGGATTGTTCTCATTAACTTTTTTGTGGTAAACCATTCGCAGGAAATAAATGTAATCGAAGTTGAAAAT
>JALZIY010000126.1 GCA_030860085.1 Bacteroidota bacterium
GATGAGAGGGGCGGGTTATGAACATTATGAAGTGTCGAATTTTTCAAAGCCAGGCTATAGAAGCCGCCACAATTCATCGTATTGGAAAGGAGATAAATACTTGGGAATAGGACCTTCGGCACATTCATTTACTGGGTATGCACGGCAATGGAACGTAGCCAATAATCAACAGTATATTTCTTCCATAATGGCTGGAATATTACCAATTGAATCTGAAGTTTTGACTCAGGTAAATCAGTTAAATGAATATATTATGATCTCCTTGCGGACGATGGAAGGAATGGATTTAAATGTGATCGAAGAAAAATGGGGTGCAGAAAAACTAACTGTTATAAAAAAATTACTACCGACTTACTTACAAAATGGATCAACCAGGCAAAATGGATCTTTTGTGCAATTAACTGACGAAGGTTTTTTAAGAGCAGATGGTATAGCAAGCGATCTGTTTTTTAGTTATAAATAGTCATTTTCGACCGTTGTCTTATCTACAACCTCAAATCAACGCTTCTTCTATTTGCTCAAAACCTTCAACAGGCAGCATACGTTCCCATAAAATTTTATAAACGGTTTCAGCAATGGGCATATTAGCAGCAATGGTTTTGTTTATATGATAAATGCATTTTGAAGCGTTGTAACCTTCAGCAACCATATTCATTTCCAGTTGGGCCGATTGTACTGTGTAGCCTTTTCCAATCATGGCTCCAAAGGTGCGGTTACGGCTATATAATGAATAGCAGGTCACCAGCAAATCACCTAAATAAACAGAAGCTGCATAATTAGGCGTTTTTTTATGTGTTACCGGGTCATCTTCTCCATGCTCGCCCACTACCATATGTTGCACACCGGCTTTGCGCAGAAAGCCAGCCATTTCGTCTGCGCTGTTAGCAATATAAACACTCAAAAAATTATCGCCATACTCTAAACCATGAGCTATACCGGCACCTAAGGCATAAATATTTTTCAGTACTGCTGCATACTGAACGCCTAAAATATCATTATTGGTAATCGTGTTAATATATGGTGTTTGAAAATATTTACTGATCCTTTGAGTAGTGAGATTATCTACACCGGAAAAAGTAAGATAGGATAATTTTTCAGCCGCAACTTCTTCTGCATGGCAAGGACCCAACAATGCAAAATAATTTTCAATCGCTATATCAAAATGCTGATGCAGGTAATCATTTAATAGTACATCCTCACCAGGAACAATACCCTTAATAGCCGAAATTATTTTTTTATTTTTTAAATCTTTTTTGTCAACCTGCTGCAACACTTCCTTGATGTAAGCAGAAGGAACAGCGAGCACAATTACATCTGATTCTTTAATCACCAAATTAATATCATCAACCACATTCAACAAAGAAATGTCAAAATAAGCAGCGCTTAAATATTGAGGATTATGCCTTCTGCTTTTTATGTAGGAAATGGTTGCGGTATTGCGTACCCACCAGTTTATGTGGTTTTTATTATCTGCTAAAATTTTCACCAAAGCTGTTGCCCAGCTCCCACTACCAATGATGCCAAACTTTAATTTTTTTTCTGCCATTTATAAGCGAGATGTGAAACGGAAGAAGTGAGAAATGAAATGATTTCATACTTCTTACTTCTAATTTTGTACTTATAACTTCGTACTTTCCTTTTCTATTTTTCAAATAATTTATCCTTCGGCACCACTGTTACTTTTGTACCCGCACGAAGTGTTTTACTTATGGCATTGTAAGGTGCAGACACTACTTCTTCATTGCCTGTTAAGCCGGTAAGTACTTCAATGTAGTTTATATCCTGGATGCCCGTAGTCACAATCTTTTTTTCAACTTTACCATCAGGTGTTACTATAAAAATTACCTCCTCCAGGTCATCGCTTACAGACGCCAGATCATCCGTGTTTTCGTCATTATCCTTATTGGCTTCTTTTTTCTTTTCATCCAGGTTTTGATCGCTTCCCTTTACCCTCGCAGCCACGGAGGTAATGGGCACAGCAACCACACCGTCTTTTCGTTTTGTTTTAATATCTGCACTTGCATTCATGCCGGGGCGAAAAGGAAATTTTTTTGGTTTGGATGGATCCATCAGGTCAGCATACGAAGAGGGGTCCAACCTAATGTGTACCTCATAATTAGTTACATCATTAGTTGCTTGTGCCGCCAGGCCACCGCCCTTAGTGCTGCTGGCAATTTGTGTAACTATGCCTTTAAATTTCCGGTTGTTATAGGCATCAACTTCCACATCGGCTGAATCGCCAATACCTATTTTTACAATATCATTTTCACCAACATCAACTCTTACTTCCAATGCACTCATATCAGCTACCCGCATCATTTCTGTACCGGCCATTTGCGCTGTCCCTACTACCCTCTCACCTTTTTTTACATTAAGCATAGATATAACTCCACTCATTGGGGCCACTAATGTTGCACGACCTAAATTTTTATTTGCCATCGTCAATTGCGTACGTGTGCCCTGTACACCAGCTTGCAGGCTCCTGATATTTTGTTGAGCAGCATTTAATTGCGCCTGCGAAGAACGAAATTTTGTTTCGTATTGTTCAAATTCGGCTTTTGAAATTACCTTTTGATCAAATAATTCCTTGTTACGATTATAAACGGTTTTATCCTGATCCAGTTGTGCCCTTAACACATCGAGGCTTGCAGTACTATTGGCAACTGTTGCCTGGGATTGTGCTACTTGTGAAGCAGCCTGGTCTCTTTGAGAAGAATAAACATCTGCATAAATACGGGCTAATACCTGCCCTTTTCGCACGCTATCCCCTTCCTGTACATTCAGTTCTATAATTTCACCTGAAATATCCGGGCTTACTTTTACCTCTATTTCCGGGTACACTTTCCCGCTTGCATTTACTGTTTCTATTATGGTACGCTTTACCACCTTTTCAACAGCTACTTTAACGCCGGTATCCGATGAGCCTGCCATAAGCTTTCCTACAATCAATACTACAATCAGTACACCTAAACCAATCATTATCCATTTAACGGTTTTGTTCATAAGACCTCATCCCGACCTTCTCCAAAGGAGAAGGCCATCTGTCCACAGCCCCCGCTTTTCGGAAAGTCATTTTTTCTATGAAATAAAATAATTTGCAAATTAGCACATTAGCATATTAGCACATTGTTATAGTTTCAGCCCCTGCCCTTTGTAAAATTCAAGCAGTTTCATTTTAAAAACAAAATCATATTGTGCGGAAATCATTTCCAGCCTTGAACGCAATAAATTATTCTGCGTATTGACCAAATCATAGGTGGAAACCAGGTTAAGATCATATCGCTTTTGAGCAAAGTCAAAAGCTTTTTGAGCGGCCGCTACACTTTTTTGGCTGGCATTATATTTTTCAATGGCTGTTATGGCATCTGTATAGGCACGGTAAATATCCTGTTTCAATGTTTGCTTTTCCTGCTGGTCCTGCAGTTGAAGTTGCTGTACATTCAACTTTGACCTCTCCCATGCAGTCCTGGCACTGCGTCCATTAAAAATGGGCACCTGTACACCAAGACCAAAACCCTGTCCGAAATTAGCAGAAAGTTGCCGGCCAAAAGGGTCTGGTGTAAAAAATTGTCCGGTTTTTGAACCCTGGGCAAAATTTGGTGTTTGCACATTAAAGAACGTTCCATTTCCGGCATCAACCCGTAGTCCTGAATTTTGAAAACCAGTAAGCACCTGGTTGTAAATGGGATTTCTAAAATATACATAACTGGAATTAATGCTCCCGAATGCAGATATGTTTGGATACATATTTCCTCTTACCGACTCCACTGTTTTTAAAGCAGACTTAATGAGCAACGCAGTCACTTCCTGCTGCGAAAGGTTTTTTATTGCCAAATTATATACTGCTTCAGGCTGCAGGTCTGCTAAGGTTTCTACCGGTATTTTATCAACCGGAGGAGTTACCACATCAAAAGGAACTGCTGCATCTAAGTTTAATAAGACCTTCATTTGCAAAAGATTTTGCTCAATTGTTCCCTGCATTGTGATCAGCGCTGAACTATCACGTGCCAGTTGTGCTTCTAATTCCGCTGCATTCAATTCTGGTAAGGCACCGGCATTTACTTTTTTACGTGTAAGATCTAATTGAGATAAGGTTTGCTGTACTTGCAAACCAGCAATCTTAGATTGTTCTTTTGCTAATAATATCTGCAGATAAGCTACTGCTACATTTAAGGCAATATCATCCTGCACTTTTTTTGATTGGGCTTTGTCTGCTTCTATTGTTAAACGGCTGGCAGCAATGGCATTTTTTATAGAAAACCAATTGAACAATGTTACACCACTTTGAAGATTGGTGGTGGTACTAAACGTTTTTTGATCTTGCAAAATACCTGTACTTGGGTTTTCCCTGCGGCCCAAATTTAAACCAGTATTAAGTCCAAAATTTAGTGTAGGTATTTGAGAAGCTCTGTTTTGTAGCAGTGCTAACTCCGAATATCCGGTTTGCAAATCAGCCTGCTTAACCGAAATGTTGTTATCAATTGCATAGGCAACCAACCGTGTCAAATCCCATTTATCCTGAGCTCTAAGTAAACCGGTAGAGAATAAAAAAAATAATAGGGAGATTAAAAAATGCCTTCTCATGTCTGTAAAATTAAGAGAAAAGGGTGTCGCCAAATTTAATTCCTTGCCAAAAGTACCGCACACCCATAGTTTTCAAATCGTTTTAAAAATAGGTAATAGCTCTTTGTTTGGTTCAAATCTTTTGTGACCAACAGCATTACTATTATCATCTTCTCTTGTGTCACTCACTTTTACGTTCGGTAATTCTATTCGGCATTGTGCAAGGCCGCTTATAGAATGCAATTAGGCTTTTATGAAAGGCAAATTAAATGGCACATAACTATTCAATCCACAATTATTTATTTAAAGCCTGATCCAAGTCAGCAATCAGGTAAGAACTGTCTTCAAGACCCACATACAATCGTATATATTGGTGTTCGATATTTTCTGCATCAAAATCTTTTGGTTGAAGCGCTGCACATTTTGGTATAACTAAAGATTCGTGACCACCCCAGCTTACTGCTATTAAAAAATGTTTAAGCGATTCGCAAACCGTGGGATTGACTCGAGCGTCCCATTTTTTAATGTTATTGTAAACAAACCGCAGCCACCTTTCATTTGTTGCTTTGCCAGGTCGTACTGCGTAAAACTTTCATCCATAGGAAAAATTACCTGGTCGACTTTTGGATGGTTTTTTAAAAAATCAATTACCTGTCCAGTAGTCTTTGCAATTCGTTCTAACCTCGCCGGCAAGGTCCGTAACCCACGTATGAGCAGCCAGGCATTAAAAGGAGAAATACCACTGCCAACTGCCAGGTATTCCACATCAAATATTTTCTTCATCATGGCATGTGAGCCGGTGAGTACCCCACCTAATGTATCACTGTGCCCTCCAATATATTTGGTAGCCGTTTGCATACAGAGATCAATGCCCATTGAGATTGGCTGTTGATATATGGACGTGCAATAACTATTATCAATGAGTGTAATAATTTTCTTTGATTTTGCTAACGCAGCCACTTGCCTTATTGGCTGCAAAGCAAACGTCCAGGAATTTGGAGATTCCAAATAGATGAAACTTGTATTGGGTTGAATGGCCGCTTCAAAATTTTCAATCCTTGTTCCATCTATATATGTAGTGGTGATGCCGAAGCGAGGCAGTATTAAATCAAAAATTCGTTGCGCCCATGTATAGGGATTGCGAACCGAAATAGTATGGTCGCCTGCTTTTACATTGGCAAGCACACCTGCAAAAATTGCAGCCGCTCCATTGGCAAAAACCAAACAATCTTCTGCTCCATCCAGCGCTGCCAGTTTTTTTCTAAGAATATCTGTTGTTGGATTTAGGCCCCGTGTGTACAGATAGCCCCCCATCTCATCTTCAAAAACTTTACGTAAATCAGCGACTGACTCAAAAGTAAAATTGCTGGTTTGCATGATAGGCGGTGCCACAGCATTAAAATAATTTTTCCTGTCTTCGCCTAATTCATTGATGATATAAGAAATGTCTGAATGCATAGAGTTTGTTTAGTAGCTGAAGTCAAGCGATTGCAGATTTTAGATTGCAGTTTACGGATTGCAGATTCAGATTTCTACTTCGTATTTCGTACTTCGTATTTCTGACTTCTGACTTCATTTCAGCATATCACTTCTTTCAATTGTTTTCCCTCTCCCTTTGGTAACCAGGAAATAAATAATTAAAAATGCTGCAAATACCGCAATACCTGTCCAGGCAAGGTTGGGCGTGTTGATCCATATACTGATGCCTACAAAAATATAAGCAGCAATAAAGATCAATGGTAATAATGGGTACAACTTCATTTTGTAAATACCGGTTCCATCAAGATGTTTAGTGCGCTTGCGTAAAATAAAAATGGTAGCTGCAGAAGTAGCCATACCAATGGAATCTAAAAAAATGGTAAAGCCCAAAATCTTATCAAAGGTTTTAGCAAAAAATAAAACGATGATACCAATGGCTGCAAAAGCTGTTAGGCTTACAGTCAACACATCTTTTTTCTCATCCCGCTTTTTAAATGCTGCCGGTAAAATTCCATCTTTGCTCATGGCAAACAT
>JALZIY010000131.1 GCA_030860085.1 Bacteroidota bacterium
GCATAGGGGTTGAAATAAGTATTCCAATATGAACGTGAGTTCCAGTAAGTGTTATAATAATATTTATTGTAATAGTTATATGCGAACGGATCGCGATAATAATCATCTAAATACGACCAGCGGTCGCGGTTGCGGATTTTATAGCGCAGGTAACGGTCATCATCGTAAGTATAATAATCATCGTCGTTCCGGCGGTTAGTATTGCCGCGGTATTGTTTTTCTTCTCTATTTTCTACACGAACATATTCATCTTGGGGACGTGCAGGAGAATAATAAACATCATCAGGTGTTTGTCCTGTATGATAGGCTGTAGTACAGCTTGTAAGAACACTAACAAAAACAAGAAAGAGTATAAATGATTTCATGGCAGATGTTTTTTAAAGTGTTTAAATGGATGCGTTACATTTGTTATGCACCAAAATGTTTGCCACCCAACTGTAATTTAATATAGTTTGCGTTAAACAATTTATAAATATTCAATCTTAATTAAATGTATGAGCAAAGGGGTTACTTCAAGAGCAAAGGATTACTCGCAATGGTATAACGATTTGGTGATTAAAGGAGGTTTGGCTGATTATTCAGCAGTGCGGGGTTGTATGGTGATTAAACCGTATGGCTATGCACTCTGGGAAAATATGCGGGATGTGTTAGATAAAATGTTTAAAGAAACAGGACATCAAAATGCCTATTTCCCATTGTTTGTTCCAAAGAGTTTATTTGAAGCTGAAGAGAAAAATGCAGAAGGTTTTGCAAAAGAATGTGCGGTGGTTACTCATTATCGTTTGAAATCTGATCCCAGCAATGAGGGAAAATTAATTGTAGATCCTGAAGCAAAATTAGAAGAAGAATTAGTCATTCGCCCCACAAGCGAAGCCATTATCTGGAGCACCTATAAAGATTGGATACAATCTTACAGGGATCTTCCGGTGCTTGTCAACCAGTGGGCTAATGTTGTTCGATGGGAAATGCGTACAAGATTGTTTTTGCGTACTACGGAATTTCTTTGGCAGGAGGGGCATACGGCACATGCCACTGCCGGTGAAGCATTGGAAGAAACCAGGAGAATGTTGGATGTTTATGCCACTTTCGCTGAAGACTATATGGCTTTACCTGTAATAAAAGGAGTGAAATCTCCTGCTGAACGCTTTGCAGGTGCAGAAGACACCTATTGCATTGAAGCTTTAATGCAGGATGGGAAAGCGCTACAGGCAGGTACTTCACACTTTCTTGGACAAAATTTTGCCAAAGCATTTGATGTAAAATATTTAACCAAAGAAAATAAACAGGAATATGTATGGGCAACCAGTTGGGGTGTTAGCACCCGGCTTATTGGTGCTTTGGTGATGGCGCATAGCGATGATGAAGGTTTAGTATTGCCACCACGCATTGCTCCACTACAGGTTGTGATTGTACCTATCTATAAAAGTGATGAACAAAAAGCACAGGTAGATGCGATGGCAACCGGCATTTTGCAACAGCTACGCATATTAAACATCAGGGTAAAATATGATGATTTTGACAATTATGGGCCCGGCTGGAAGTTTGCAGAATTTGAAATGAAGGGTTTACCGGTAAGGGTAACATTAGGTGCCCGGGATTTAGAAAAAGGAATAGCGGAAATTTCGAGAAGGGATACAAAAGAAAAGAAAAGTTTTTCTTTAGGTACCATTGCTGCTGATATTGAAACATTGTTGAATGATATTCAGCAAAACATGTATAACCGTGCAAAAATTTACCGGGAAGAGCACACAACGAATGTAAACAACTGGGAAGATTTTGAAAAAGTACTGGATGAAAAAACCGGGTTTGTATCAGCACATTGGGATGGCACTGCCGAAACAGAAACGATCATCAAAGAAAAGACAAAGGCTACCATCCGGTGTATTCCATTAGACAATAATGAGGAAGAAGGAAAATGCATTTTAACCGGAAATCCGTCTTCTCAAAGAGTTTTATTTGCAAGAGCATATTAAATTGAATTGTGTTATACTTTTATTATTGCTATTGCATAACTTTTACACAACTTTTATTTTAATCAAAAACAAAACCAACACTGTTTATGGAACACACACAATCATCAGAACTTTTCTCTCTATCCATTGATCCTGTAACTAAGTCGCACTTGGGTGAAACGGCTAAATGGGCACGTTTCCTTGCTATATGCGGCATGATTATGTTAGTGGTAGCTTTTCTTGGGGTCATTTTTTTTGCTTATACAATGAGTTCTACGTCAAGCCGGTTTGAGGACATTGAAGGCATGGAAGGAGTTGGAAATCCATACTTTGGAGCAAGTTTCGGAGTGGGTTTGGCTATTGTTTATATTATATTAATAGCCATCTGGTTTTTCCCTCTTTTGTATATGCTCCGTTTTGCAGGCAAAATGAAAACAGCCTTGGCCGGTAATGATCAGCAGGCGCTGAATATAGCATTTCAAAATTTAAAGATCTGTTTCCGGTTTATAGGTATTGTTACTATTATTATTCTTGCCTTCTATGCCATTGCAATTGTGTTTGGCATAATCGGGGCCAGCATGTTTGCCTAAAATTTTTTTATTAATTTAAGCCTTGCTTTGCGGGGCTTTTTTGTTGTCTATTACGGAATAAAAAATGATAAGAACCTTTGGGTCATGGTAAAATAAAAAAGCACCGGTAAATTATCTTGCCAGTGCTTATTATTTTTTTA
>JALZIY010000134.1 GCA_030860085.1 Bacteroidota bacterium
CCTTTTAAATCCGGGTTGCCTAACACTGTAAATGGCATGTAAGTTCCACGTCCCTGGCTGATAATTGTTCCTTCAAATAAACACAATGACGGATATAATAAAACAGACTGCTGCGTATTTAAATTGGGTGAGGGAGGTACGGGTAATGTATATGGCATATCATGTGAGTAATTAGCCACCTTAATTATTTTAAGCCTGCACTGTGCTTTATTGGTAAGCCAACCTTGTCCATTGATCATTTGGGCAAATTCGCCAATGGTCATTCCATGTGTAATAGGAATAGGGAAACGCCCAATACCCGATTTTAAATTCATATCCAATATAGGCCCATCAACATATCCATTGGGATTGGGCCGGTCAAATATTATCAGCTCTTTTCCGTTTTCCGCACAGGCTTCCATAATCTCACACAGGGTATTGATCTTGGTATAAAAACGGCAACCAACATCCTGCACATCAAAGATCATCAGGTCAATGGCATCCATATCTTCTTTGGATGGTTTCCTTTTTTTTCCATACAAAGAGATAATACGTATCCCGGTCTTTGCATCTATTTCATCATTCACTATAGCGCCATTACTTGCATTACCTCGAAAACCATGTTCGGGGCCGAAAATGCTTATTATTTTTACTCCCAGTTTTTGTAAACTGTCTACGCTTAATTTACCACCAATAGTAGATGTTTGATTTACCAGCATACCAACTCTTTTTCCTCCGAGGTATGAAATATATTCTTCTGTCTGGTCTGCTCCCGGAATAATTTTGGTTCCATAATTATCTATAGCATCTTGCGATTGATTGTTATTGATTGTAACTGCTGAACGGGAAGAAATAAAACAGCCATAAAAGAAAAACAAAATGAATACTTTACTTAAACTCATGTTCCTATTTTGGGATAATCACTGAACTGCTTTTTGCAGGTGTTGCTCACATATTTCTTTTTGCAATTCTTTATTAATCATAACACCTGCTTTTGCACCCTCTGCTGCTGCAACTATTACAAAATGCATGTCCCTGGAAGCATCTCCGGCAACATATAAACCTTGTGTATTTGTTTGCTGTAAAAGATTAGTAACCACTACACCTTTCTTATTCACTTCGCAGCCAAAATCTTCTGCCAGGTCGCATTGTTGCGTAAAACCGTTTAAAAAGAAGATAGCATCGCATGCATGTTCGCTGCCATTTCTGAAAACAATTTTTTCCAATTGCCCATTCTTTCCTTCCAGACGTGCGAAAGGATATATTACAACAGGTATATTATTAGCGTCTAATTGTTCTTTCTGTGAAGCCTTCACTTTATTTTTTCCATCGGTATACAAGGTTATATCGTCCGTCCATATTTTTAAAGTCAAGGCCAGTTCCCAACCTTCCTTATTCCGGGCATACACACCAATTTTTTTATCGCGAACTTCCCATCCATCGCAATAAGGGCAATGAAAAACTGATTTACCATACATTTCTTTAAAGCCTTCTATCTCCGGTAACTTATCAATTACGCCGGTAGCTACTAATAATTTTTTTGAATGATATATTTCTCCTTTGTCATCTTTGACTACAAAAATTCCCTCTTTGCTTTTTCTGGCATTAATTACCTTTTTTTGTAAAAGCTGCACTCCATATTTTCTTAACTCTTTATGTGCTATTTTCAAAAAATCGGCAGGCAAAATATCATCTTGCGTCAGAAAATTATGCATACCATACGACCACCGGTTGCGATGTGTAGCTGAATCAAAAACTATAACATTTCTAAGACATCTTCCTAATACTACGGCTGCATTCAATCCTGCCGGACCTCCCCCTATTATAATTACATCCTGTAGTTCCATATCTATATTAATTAATCTCTGCTTACAAACTTATGATAAGGTTTTTTATTAGGTTAATTTTCTATAAATACTCTTTGGCATTGTTTAAAAATTTAAAATCACTTTACCTGACATATAAAAAAAATGCAGAAACTTTTGTATTTCATATTATGTTAGGGAACATTTTTTACATTTTTTTATTTGGTTATCATGTTGCTGGTTTTCAACATAGTATATATGCAAACGTAGTTTTCCTATATGAAAGCACGGTTTTGAAAGGTACATTTGCTTCAGTTATTTTACATCTCAGGCAATAGATACTCCGGTAATGAAAACCACAAAAAAGTCGTCCCCCGGAATTTCTACCTGCACCATTGCCAATACCTTCTATGATCAATCTTAGTTCCTAATCCAAACCCTCAGGGTCGGCATTGTTTAACCTAAAATGAAAACAATGTTGAAAAGAAAACAATTAAGAGCTGGTTTTTTTGGCCATGGTTTGTTAATTATTTCCACACCACATGGCGCTCATTTACAGCAACAACCTGCTGAAATTTTTAAAAGCGGATCGTTAGAAACGATCATGAGTAATCAAAAAAACATAGCTGTTCATTCACAGAATGACACTATTATTTTAAGGGCAAAGACTTTAGATTCCTCGCAGCTTGCCACGAATGAAATTTTAGAAGCAAACTCCCCTAAAATCTTTTTAAATCCCAAGGGAGCAAAATTTGTTGCTAATTACCTGGAGGTAAATAATGAAATGCTACAGAAAATTAAAAAACGCAGTAATCCTTATTTTAAAATAATAGATGACATTTTTCACCAACACGGTTTACCATTAGAGTTGAAATACCTTGCCGTGATTGAATCAAAATTAAACGCAAAGGCTGTATCCCATGCAGGTGCGGTTGGCCCATGGCAATTTATGCCAACAACTGCAAAAGAATTAGGTTTACGAATTACGCAGAAATATGACGAACGTACGCATTATTATAAGAGCACAAAAGCTGCGGCTAAATATCTTAAATATTTACATCAATTATTTGGTGACTGGCTGTTAGTTATTGCAGCCTATAATGGAGGACCAGGAACAGTTTATAAGGCAATCCGAAATTCCGGAAGCAGAAATTTTTGGGTGTTGCAACATCATCTCCCTGCTGAAACAAGGGGCCATGTAAAACGGTTTATAGGTGCCCATTATTTTTTTGAAAAAGAAGGTGGCCTCACCACTTTAACCAAGGCAGAAACATTGGATTATATAAAAGCACAAACGGAATTTACAACTAAGCAGCAATTACAAACACAGATCGTTCCCGTTCCTGTTTTAATTGATACTGTTGTAACCGCAGCAGAAATTCAGAAAATAATCTTAAAAAATAAAAAAGTATAAGTGGCAAGGTTAAATTAAAAACCAGCATTATATCGTTTACCAAACACTAATATATTAGCTCTTCCCTGTAATATATTACCCGTGGTACGATACCTAAATTCAATCTTGTCAATGTTTCTTCCATCCTTACTTAACTCTATAATTCTGCTTTCCTGGTTGGCACCAATAACAAAATCTATAGAAGGCTCTAATTTATCGCCGTTCTGAAAATATATTTTAAGATCGTTGATGCGAACTTCGCGATCTTCCACTTTAAACCGTATATCTGTGTAAACTCCCCGACTCCTTACATCAATTTCGTCTTTGTCACGCACGAAATTTACTTTCTCCTCGCCCAATAAATCCCACCCATCTTCAATGGCAAGACTACGCCTGGTTGAATAACAGGAGACTATGGCAATGACTAAGAATAATACACTAACTATAAAAAGACTTTTACTGCTAAAAATATTTTTCATAAAGTTTTTTTTGATAATGTAGTTATTCAAAACTCATTCCTAAATAATTAGCTTACTTCTATTAGTTTGTAAATATAAGAAAATCAGTTTTACTCTCTTCGACGACAGCTTATCAATTGACATTATTCAATGTTCAAAAAAATCTTAACTAATTATAAAATAATTATTAAGAAGCTTAAAATGATATAAAACAGTGAATCAAACAAGTTCCTGATCCAGGGCCTTTATTTGTGTTTTATATGATGAAGGCAGTATTATTGATTTTAACAACCAATCTAATTTCAATTTTCTGCTTAGCTTGTAAAAAGGAATAAGAAAATTAAGGAAAGAAGCTGTTCCAAAACCTAAAAGTTTTTTTACTTTTTGAGGAACAACAAGCATTTGTGCTTCTTTCAATAATTTATATCGCACCGGTCCCAGGTGTTTTTTGTATTGCTTATAGAGATCAATTGTATAATTCGTTTTTTGCAGATCTTGTTCAAGATGTGATGACCGAACAGGCAGCCATTGTTCATAAGTTGAGGGAAGCTTTGCAATGTTCATCCGTAAACCTATGCGATAAAAAACCTGGTACACATCTTCTTTTTCGTTTGGCGTTAGTTTGTGTTCCAACACTTCGTACGATGCGATAGAATAATAAATGAGCATAAAAAGTACGTCACGATAAGCCCAATCAGGAATTACAGCTCCGCGTTTGGATTCTACTTCATTATGAATAGATGTGATTTTATCGATGGCAGTTTCTGCTGATGCTTTGTCCGCAAAAACAATTTGCCGTGCATAGCTTACGGTAGAAAATAAGCGACCGATAGGATCTGCAGGCAAACGACCTGTAAAATATAACCAATCCACTGCTTTGTTCAATGCAAACTCTGCTGAAGCGCCTGCAAATATGAAAAGAATAGTATCGCCCTTGCCCCAAATCTTGCGGAGAACAGATCTTTTCTGAACAAAATATTCCATACGCTTAACAAAGAAAAGAAGAAAAATGCCGATCAGAAAACTGTTTTACAATTACAAAGCCAAAACAAGCCTGAAACAATTGGACCTATTTTGTATTTTCATCTATGCCTAAATATGATCCTTCTTTGTATCGAAAATCAGGAAGTGGGTTTTGGATAGCCATTTTAAAAGCCGGTTTCTTGTTGGCACATTAGATCTTCTTGCGGCATTGCTTAATTATTATATTTCAACGCAAAAAAATCCACTCAATGTTTTCACATTTATAGCAAGTGGTGTGTTTGGTAAAAAGCATTCACCGGCGGATCATCAATGGCAATTTTGGGGAGCCATTTTCCATTTATGATTGCTATAAGTTTCACTTTACTGTTCTTTTTAGTCTATACGACACTGATAAAATTTTTAAAGAATAAAGTGTTGGTAGGAATACTCTATGGCGTTTTTATCTGGGTGGTTATGAATTTGATGGTTCTTCCGCTAACAAATGCACCTCCGCTTTCCATGAACGCTAAACAAATTATTATAGGAAATCTTATTTTAATAACAATGATAGGTCTGCCACTTTCATTCATAGCAGGCAAGCATTTTGCGGGGAATTTGCAAAAAATCATGCCTGATTTTTTCGGCCTTATATAATCATTTAATAATTTAATTCAAACACATCACCATGTGTAAAAAGCTGGATTTTTAGGTCAGTGAATTTTATTAAGTCTTTGTCAGTTACCTGCAAACCTTCCGGTTTAGTAAACAAAATCACCTGGCTGCTACCGGTAACAGAAACTTTATTTCCACTTACAATAATGGCAGTAGACTCATCAATTCCAATGCATGGATAAGTTGGAAAAGAGGCCAATGCTGAGAGCAAACGATTATAACGGCTGCGTACAATAAAATGCTGGTCTATAATAACTGAATCTAATAAGCCCAGGCCCTCCTCAAATTCAATATTCTTATACCAAACCTTGCGAAAGGTTGAATGGTAAGCCGTGTCGCCCAATAATTCTCTCCCCGTTATCATATACCTGCTCATAACGGCTGCGCCCGCACTGGTGCCGGCAATAGTGGCCCCGTTTGCATAAGCTTTATGAATAGCATCATACACAGGTGTATTTAACACCGCTTGCATAAAGCGGCTCTGATCGCCACCGGCTATAAAAATGAGTTTTGCTTTTTGTAAGGAATCGAGCCGGGGCATGTTTGGCTTTTGCCCTTTTTTAAAATTAAAATTAACGATAGGATTAGCAGAGAGATTTGCCAATGACCTTTTAAAGTAATAAAATGCAGTGTCAGTTTCTGCACTTGCCATCGGTAATACAACAATATAGTCTCCTTCTTTTAACTGTGCAGTAGCCAACATTGCCTGCATTAACCTGGGTGTACGGGTACCACCTCCTATAATAAATAAATTTCCTTTTGACTGCGCATTAAGGGAAGTATGGGTTAAAATAATGGCAGTAAAGATGAAAAAATGTTTAACCATAAAATGAATATAAGGAAAACCTGTTGAAAGACTATGGCATACTATGTTTGGTTTCTTATAGGTGATGCAACATTTGTTTTTCTGCTAAAAGCTTTGATTTTGTAAACCAAAATAATATAACAACGGCTTTTTGAGCTGTCTATACAATTTCCTATATATCTTTCCTTCATAAGTATTTCACTATTACAATGGTAATAAGTTAAAAAAAATAACCTATAAGATTTACAAGTTAACCATAATAGCCTGACATGCCCAGACAGACATTTATTACAAAAGATTATTTTGTATCTACTTCAGAAAAAAGGACAAAGAAATAATATTAGCTATCCGATCTTCTTTCAGCAATAAAATATATAAAAGAAAATTGGCTACAATCTTTTAAATTCTTTATAAAAAAACATAGCAAACCTCTGCTTATTGATGTAGCGTTGTTGCCCTTAAATGAAAATTAAATCAAAATTACTTTGCGTAGATCCTATATTAATGGCGCTTTTTTTATAAAGATGAGTATATGCTGAATGTATAGGGCAATTTTGAATCAGCGATCTATGCAGGCCAGGAGGGAAATCTAACCCATTTCGAACCACAGGCACCAAAGAAAATACTAAACAAAAAATGCTTCGCCTTCTGAATGTGTATTAACATTTATAAACGCTTTTTTTTGCAAAAAAACTGGCTAAGATGAAACAAAAAAGGCTGCAATGCAGCCTAATTTATTTTTTGTCAGATGGAGTTAGCTTTAGCTAATGGTTTTTTAAAAAGTTAGTTTGGGTTGCGACGGCGAGTTAGTTTTGGATATAAAACGATTAAGGACAAATGTATTTTGATATTTCTTAAATCAGAATGTTCTTAGATTAATTAGCCTATTAACCCGTCAGAATCCCCAAAAAACACGTCAGGCTATTCATACTGCAGAGTCAGAAGAAAATTTATTCAAAAAACTAACCACCGATTTGATTTTTCAAAAAACTTTCAATTGTACTACAAGGAATCAGGAAAGGTTTTGAATCAATGATTATATCGAGATTTTGCCCTGATACAGAATAAGATCCTTTTATTGTGTTACCGAAAACACTTACATCAAAAGTTCCGCCCCTTTCATCTCCATTAAAATTACCGCCCTGGCTTTGCACAGAAGATTTTGCTTTATTCAATACATCTTGTGAAGATCCTGAAAAAGGAATGGAAAAATTACATGCTGCCATAGAATAAATAAGTTTTTACCCAGTTAATAATGACCAAACTAATTAAATATTATTAACAATACTTCTGCTAATCAAAGTTAATGGATATAACGGAGGTTTGTTTTGTGAGGGAAAGCAGAACAGGATGTTATAATTATATTTTTAAGTTAACTACTCTTGTTAAGGAACAAGATAATTGCTACTATTGCATACTTTTTATATTTAATATCCTAATTAAACCTTAGTGTCGTGTTAGCCATAATTATCTTCTTTATTCTTCATTGGTACCTATCTCTTTTTTCCCAAACTTTTTTTCAACATCGCTATGCAGCCCACGGGGCATTTAGCATGAGCAAATCCTGGGAAAGATTTTTCTTTATGTTTTCTTATATCACGCAGGGTTCGTCTTACCTGAGCCCCAAGGCCTATGGTATTATGCACCGTATTCATCATGCCTATACAGATACAGAAAATGATCCTCATTCTCCTTCGTATGATAAAAATCTAATGAGCATGATGTGGCGCACAAGCAAAACGTACACTGGTATTATGCAGGGGAATATACAAGTAGATGAAAAGTTTACTAAAAATGTTCCTGAATGGAGAATATTTGACTCTTGGGCTAACTCGTGGCTTTCCAGAATTTTGTGGATTGGTGTTTATTTTGGCTTTTATATACTATTTGCTCCATCAGCATGGTGGTATTTACTTATTCCAATACATATTACAATGGGCCCTGTGCATGGCGTAGTAATTAACTGGTTTGCACATAAATATGGAAATGTAAATTTTGAAACCGGCAATACCTCAAAAAATTTATTCAAAGTTGATTTGCTGATGTTTGGGGAAGGCTATCATAATAATCACCATAAATTTCCCTCCAGAACGAATTTTGCGGTAAAGAAAGGAGAGATGGATATGTGCTATCCTATTATTTACATTTTAAGCAAGCTTAAAGTTATTACAATTAATAAAGTGACTACGGAATCTGTTATCAGTCATTGATTAAATAATTCAGCCAACTTACTTTAAAGCGGGTATTTATTCTTTCTAACCATTTTTTATTTCCATCTTATACACTTGTCTTTCACTCTCAACCCACGATGTATCCAGGTTCGCTTTTTATTTTTTATCTCTTTCATTATCTGATAAACTGTCAGATTTCTGATTATTAAATATTTCGTGAGGACGCATTTTGCGTCCCTTGCTTCTTTTATTCTTGTCGATGGTTATTGTAAATTAATGTTCAAATATCCTGTTCATTTGGTTGATCGCTTTTCTTTGAAGGATCACCATCTACTTTTTTGCCTTTTTGCGTTTGCTGGGTAAACTGCACATTATCTTCCGAAGTTTCTTCCCCAGGGTCTTTATCAACGCCTTGGGGGCCATGCCCATGATTAGCTATAGTATTTTCTTTTTCCTGAGCAACTGAAGTCTGATCATTTTTTTCTTTCATGTTTTAGATTTTGAACAAGGTTAATAATGCAGCTAATCTTATGCCATCGTATAAATAGTAATGCTTTATCTTAATAACAAGAACCATTACAAACCAATTAATTTAGAACGATTGGCAGCAAGTTTGCAACTGAAACAATATGATCCATCTAAGAAATTGAATCCAAAAACATTGTTATCAAAAGAAGGTTTGCGTTGCCGCGAAAAATTTCTGTATTATTTTCCTAAAGGCTTTACTGATGCCACCTATATCGCATGGGAAAGACAGTATAAATCAGATGCACATTTTCGTTTTCAGGAAGAATTGAATCAGGAGGTGTATAAACGATTATTGTCTAAAAAAAATTATGATGAAATTGCTTTAAGGGCGGTAAAAATTGAAACAAAAACGAACCTGCTTTTTTCTTTTGAAAAAATGGCATTGCGTGATGCTGTAAAACCAGCCGGGGGTGTAAAAGCTTTTGCTCAGGGATTATTTGATTATATATATGGAAAAGAAAAAATGCAAATAAGATTTGAAAAATTCTCTGACGTGCTTATTTCATTACCGCGACGCCAGACAAGGGTATCTACATGGCCTTTACAAACAGTGTTTGGCTTTATTGCCAACCCAAAGGAACATATTTTTTTAAAGCCCCGGGTCACACAGATTGCTGCCAGTAAGTACAACTACAATTTTGTTTATCAATCTCGCCCCAATTGGGAAACTTACAATAGCTTATTAGGTTTTGCGGAACAAATTCGCAAAGATGTGAAAGATTTAAAGCCACACGATTTTATCGATTTACAATCTTTTATGTGGGTTATGGGTTCTGAAGAATATCCCGATTAAAATACTATTGTTTTACAAAATATATAGCACCTTCTTCGCTGCTCACCAGGCCGAGTTGATGGTTGACTGAAATTGCATATTTATTAGATGGAGCAGTTAAAATCATATTAGCTCCAGGTGATACATTACTAAAATACAAAGTTTTTTTGTTCAACAGTTTATCATTAGCCGCATAATAAAATACATCAACCGCTACAACTTTCAATACTTCATCACTGTTGTTCTGTATTTCCACTCTATAACCGTTTACACCGTCTCCCTTTTGATTTGGTAAATAATTTCCATCAACATCAATCAATTGAGTTATAGACACTGATGGTTTTTCTGTTATTTCCACTTGTGAGGTTGAAGTTTGAAGTACCGCATCGTCCTTTTCATTCATAACTATCTTTTCTTCTTTTACCGGTTGCATTTGCATGCGTTCCTCAATTATGGGTGCATCTATTTGTACTTTTGCCTTAGCGAATGGCAAAGAAGATTCTCCGATAATTTTATCCCCATCTTTTTTTGTTTGATAACCGGAAAAGTTATCATTAGATAAATTTTCTTTTTGAGATGTAAACGTATCGTTTTTCATAACGGATATCTGCTCAGCTACTTTAATCTTAAGTAAAGCAGAAGAAGAATTATTCGTGAATGACGACGCAGGTATTTTTCTATTGAGCGAATTCAAAAATAAACCTAAAGCAACCACGGAAAGTAAAACGACGGCGGCCATCATTAGTGGTTTTTTTACTTTCACTCTATCTGCCCTTTTTTGCTGTTTAAGCCATCTTGTATATTCTTCTTTGATATCATTTAAAGAACGGGTGTATTTGGTATCTATACCACTTTCATTTTTTTGTAAAGCTTTTTCTGCTTGCGAAAAGGCTTGTACTTTGTTGTATAGCTCCTGTGCTTTTCTGTCTAAGTTTTCACTAATGGACTCTTCAGCTACTTTCGCTGCAACGGGTATCTGAAGCCCTGCGGGTAAGCTAACAAAAATATTTTTGGACTGCTTTTGAATGATGGGGCTTTCTGTAGTAAAAGCTTTGGCGCCGCGCTGAGTGGCTGTTTCAATTTTTTCGACCATAGTAGTGTCCGCCTGATTTATTATTTGCTGTGAGGAGCCTGGAACATAAGATTTTAAATCATCAACTTCCATAGGATTTCGCCAACCAGCACTCCTGCCTTCTATCCAAATAAGATCAGTTGGTTTAAGGCTAAATTGCAACAGTTCTTCAACACTATGTGGACCGGTTTGTTTGTTGTTTCTTAGCAATAAGTAAATTTTATCCATAGCCAATAATTAATCGGAATCATGTTATTCATAATCTATACCCCGATTTGCAAAAAAACTGTTATTTGACAGGCTTACCCCCTCTTTAACATTCTCATCCCAATAGCGTAACCAAGTCAAATTAATCCCAGCTGTACAAAATTGAAAATACCACAGCTAAGTTATTATGATGAGTTTTTTGAAGTTGAAAAAATACTGTGTACTTACCATCCATTCCTTGAAAGGTTGAGTGGCCAAATGATCAAAAAATCTTTTCTTATCAAAGAAAAAAAAAGGCAAATAAATAATATCCTAACGGTAGATAAAAGTATTTCCATGCTTTGTCATAAGTTTATATCATTATAAAATATGGTTTGCTTTACTACCATCATCAAAAAATTTGCAGAAAAAGGTGAAAAAACTGGTTGGACTTATATTGATGTTTATGCAGGTATTGCACAACAATTAATTCCGGATAATAAAAAAGCCTTTCGCGTCAAAGGAAAACTGGATGAATATATTTTTGAAGGCATTAGCCTGGTGCCAATAGGCGGCGGAAATTTTATTATGCCGATTAATTCCACTGTCAGAAAAAATATCCGGAAAAGAAAAGGTGATAGTTTGAAAGTTCAACTTGAAATAGACTATAAGCCTGTTCTGCCACCTGTAGAATTAATTGAATGCTTAAAAGATGAACCGGCGGCACTCAATCATTTTTATAGTTTACCAAAATCACATCAAAATTATTTTACACGCTGGATTGAAAGCGCTAAAACAATACAAACAAAATCTAAACGAATAGCGCTATCTGTGAATGCTTTAGCAACCGGCAAATCTTTCAGTGAAATATTTAGAATAATGAAGGAGAAAAAAGATGCTTTAGGGTAAATATTTTTTTACGCATTGTGATATACAATCTGAATTTACTATATTATCGAACCTGCTATTTTAGAACAAATTAAGTTGCAATATGAAAGCGAATGAAGAAAAATTTTTAGAAAGAGCCATCGAATTATCGCGACAAGGAATGCAAACCATGCAGGGGGGCCCCTTTGGTTGTGTGATTGTAAAAGATAATAGAATTGTTGGTGAAGGCTGTAACCAGGTAACTAAAACAAATGATCCCACCGCACATGCTGAGGTGGTAGCTATAAGAAACGCGTGTGAACAATTAAAAACCTACCAGTTAACCGATTGTGATATTTATTCGAGTTGTGAGCCCTGTCCAATGTGTTTAGGAGCTATTTATTGGTCACGGCCTCGCAGGGTCATTTATGCCAATACTAAACAAGACGCTGCTGCCATTAATTTTGATGACCAGTTTATATATGATGAAATTGAAAAGAAAAATGGTGAAAGGCATATTGAATTTATTCATGCACCACATGAGCAAGCGATGAATGTTTTTGATGAATGGAAAACTTTTGATGGAAAGAAAATTTACTAACTAACAATCACAAATAATTTTTATTCCAATTGATATATTAAAACAATATTTATCTAAACTACCCTGCCTCGCCATCAGTAATCTCACTTCCCACACCGGTTTTTTCCGTTTCTTTTTCAAAGGGGATGTTTTTTACATTTTCATTAGCTCGTGGGTCTGGATTCACATTCATTTTTTGCAACCCCTGATCCTGCTCTTTATTTTCTTCAACCTGATTAATATTTTCCCGGGAAGTATCGTTACTGTTATTCCTATGTGTCATATAAATATTTAAATGGGATGTGCTGCGATAAAACTTTTCCTATAAGATTTAATTTTTTAGGCAAAGCTCGTGGGAAATAAAGGAGAGATCAATTTTTTTTAGATAAGGTTCAAGCTTATTGGTAGAGTTAAAGTTTCTGAACCATAAAGGTTTTTTACCAGGTAGAAAGAAAAATACTTCTACATAAAAATTTTCCAACTGGTAAAGCATAATCCTAAAAAAAACTTTTTTACGTTCCGCTAAAAAAACACCTGTGTGCAAAACAATTGATCTTTTAAGTTTATTGTTCAATGTTCTGAATATAAGGTGTGTCATAGCTAACTATTGGATAACTGTTTGGAAATAAGAACAAACAAAATGCCATTGATGATAAATAGAGAATTTTTTCTCTTCATGCTTTAAAGTAAGCCAAAACTCATCATGAATGGGGAATATTTTAAATATAAATCATTTTTTGAATACGAACCATTTTTTTCTGATGAAAAAAAGTCCCACTTAACGTCACGATGTCCTCCAAGCCTGGGCATAATCCACAAAATATAGAGCTTATAATTCTTAAAATGCGGGCCAATTCACATTCACCTTTCTGTTTCATCAAATGTTTTATCTGCATCGTCGCCAAACTCTTTTTCTGAAAAATCATCAGAGGCCGTTTCTGTTAAGCTATCGTTCACTTCATCTATGACACTACTGCTAACAGTACTGGCACCTAGTTGAAGAGCCGTGTCATCTCTTAAATCCGGATCATTGTCCTTTCCCACATCAGAAGGCCGATTACGTTTCATCTCAGTTTTAAGGTTTATATTTTTTTCATCACTAAGTAAAATTCTATGCCAAAGTATTTGTTATAGACGTATAAATTTGTTCACTTTTAGGCACAGAATTTTCAATACTAAGACAAAACATTTTATGAGAAATGATGATAATCTTCGGTCGTATAGCGACGAAAACCGAAGTCTCGATGAGAGATCAGGTAATGATGACAAAAGGAACAAAATGGATTTAACGGACCCACAGCGTGACCAAGATCGTTTAAAGCCTGAAGAAGTAACAATCGATCTTCCAGATGTAAAGGATATTCCAGGGCAGGAATTTGTCCATGCCCCGCCTTTAGGTATGTTGGCAGATACGACTATTTCTTCCGCTGATGAAGAAGGCGAAGGTCTATTTGAGGATGACGAGGAAGATGAAACAGATATATAATAGAGATACTGAAGCTGACATCACAAAGACAACTTACAGACAAATGATTAATCCGGTGATAGTTTACCGACACGAAATGTTAATAACCTTCGCCGCGCATCGTTTGACTCATTTGAGGGTGAGAATCGGATGAAGGCAGCTTCGAAAATGAAAGATCAGGCAGTGATTTTACATATTCAGGAAATAGCAAATGAAGAAACAAACGAATTTTTGACCAAGCGATGAATGGCAGCAATGAAAATAAATCTCAGTCACGATTTTTCGATAAAAAAAGAGGCCGCAATTAAACAGCCTCTTTTTTTATAGAGATCATTAGTTATCTTTTTTTACTTTTTTTTCGCCTGTTTTGCCATCAATCTTAATTTTTGTATTCCCATCTTTAATGGTAATGTCTCCATCTTTTTCAACTTCTTTTTTATAATCGCCATCTTTGATTTTATATTCGCCGTCTTCATTTTTTACCTTACTATTATCGTCATCAGCATCAATATAAACATAGGTATATTTTCCATCTCCAATTTCATTCCTGCGTATTTTTCCATTAATAACCTTACCCGTACGACCATAAATCGTATCATCATTTTTTGTATCCACGTACATAGATACCGGCATACCGGTTTTTTCATTCACCATTAGCCCTGTGGCAGTATCTTCCCTTAAATTCAATGATGCTCCTGTGTTGGGATCAATATATCTTTGACTTGAATCGCAAGCTTGATAAAATGCCGCAACCATTACGATCAAGAGACTATATAAAATTTGTTTCATGATTTAAGTTTATTGTTGAGTTGGCAATTATCAGACCGACATTGACAGGCATCTTTATTGCCACCTATAATGGTTATCTGTAAACTATGTAATATGAAAAGAAAAGCCCTATTAAATGTTGTAACCGGAATACTGTTTGGTTTTATTATAGCAGGCATTCTGGCTTTTAAAGAAGAAGTACATATTGCCACTAAAGTACCTTACCCAACACATTATGCCCCTGAGCTGCCAGAAAGCATAAGTTTCGCAGGTGAAAAAGTGCCGTTGGAAAGATGGGATGTAAAAGAAAGATTAGACCGGGAGGTATTATTTAATTATTATAACCATGCAAATGTTTTATTCCTTCTGAAATTAGCAAATCGGTATTTTCCAGTAATTTCTGAAAGGCTTAAAGCGAATGGTGTACCCGACGATTTTAAATATCTATGTGTGGCTGAAAGTAACCTGCTAAGCAACGCCAGATCGAGTGTTGGAGCAACCGGCTTTTGGCAATTTATGAGCGGTACGGCACCAGGGTATGGTTTAGAAACCAACAGCCAGGTAGATCAACGATACGATATAGAAAAATCAACTGATGCTGCCTGCAAATATTTAATAACTGCTTATCAAAAGTTTGGTAGCTGGACTGGAGCGGCAGCTTCTTATAATTGCGGGCAGGGCGGGTACAATGGCCAGGCTATTTACCAGGGGACTAAATATTATTATGATCTTTTATTACCGGAAGAAACCAACCGTTATATTTTTTAGAATATTAGCATTTAAACATTTAATGGAAAATGCAGAAGACTTGGGTTTTCATTTAAAAGAAAACGAAGTTTACCCCGTAATACCTTTTAAAACCGCAACGGTTACTTCAACTATTCCTAACCTGGCTGAATATGCTTTGGCAAATGGAACTAACTTTAAGATGCTGAGGCAAATGAATCCGTGGTTACGCGGAAGAACATTAATTGTAAAAAGCGGGAAGAAATATGAATTAAAACTACCTGAGGATTAAAGTGTTTATATTATACAAAATACAATAGCAGACCTTCTCATCACATCCAGATGCAATTTGTAAGGCTAACAAAAGATATCATCCTTATTCGAATGATCTTACCACTAATACCGTATTTAATTTTTTTCAGACTCAGCAAGTTCAGCCGGTTCTTCTACATGCGCCTCATCGGTTTGCGCTGCAGGTATTTGCTTAATGCTTAACTGAAATTTAGTATTCATGCTAATATGGTAATCGTTATTCATGAACAATTCCTTAACCATAGTGTCTTGCAACAATAAACTGGAGAGATTAGAAGCAAGGGGTAGATTAATGATAACATTATCGACCCTGCCCTTGCTAAATTCAATATTGAATTTATAACCAGACTTGCGGCCAATTCCTGCCCTTTCAAAATCAGAAAAATTAAGATCAAGTACCTGATCCCCGTTTTTTGCCCTTTTCAGTAAAATTTTAATAATAGGCAGGTATTTGTTCCAAACGTTTGTATACATAAAAATTGATTTTTGTTGTAGAGGGGATTATCCAGTAAAAAATAAGCAGTAATGTAAAGGTGCGATTAAACTGTGGAAGTACGAATTAATGTTAAGTGAAAGCTTAAAAAGAGTACGATTCTATTTTTTAAGTTCGGTTGGGTTTGCCTTTCAATTAGTTCCTGCTATTTGTTTTTGAAGGTAAAAACTGCCTTTATTTCATTACCTCGCTCTTGTACAACTCCATTTTATTTCGAGGTTTATGTCAATAACTAACTTTTCTATCATACTATTATCGCCATAGACTCCCTGCCAAATTCCGTAAACATTTCCATTAGTATGTCACTATTTTTCCCAACAAAGCTGAAAGAAATAATTGCAACAACTTAAAGGTTAAGATAAATTCATCTATTATTTACTTACTATTAACAAATAAATAATGATGCCGGATTTTAAAACATCTTTTCGCCGGTAGGGGGATTGTATTACAGAATGTATTACAGATATACCCTAATTGAATATCTATATTAGAGGAGAAGTACAGCAATCTAAAAAATGACCATTATTAGGGTCTCTTAATCAACAATTTAGATTCCTTTATGGCGCACATAGTCATATTTATCAGCATTACCTTCTCATC
>JALZIY010000149.1 GCA_030860085.1 Bacteroidota bacterium
CTTCCGAATAATATCATCTTATCAGATGGTACTTCTTTTCCTGTAGCTTTAAATTCATTTAAATCCTCGTACCAGGATTTATAATTGTTTGTCCGTATCTTTTTGAATAATTTTTCACTTTTAGAAAAAGCAGATAGAATTGAAGAAATCATATTAATTGATTTGTACCCTAATATAACCAACTTTTATCTGCTTCAATCTTAAGATCAAAGCTTTCATTAATACAAAACTCTATTTTTCTGAAGATAATCCCGCCATTAAATAGTCCTTATGCATGCGGGAAATATTAGTAATAGAAATCTCTTTTGGGCAAACTACTTCGCAAGCCCCGGTAAAAGTGCAACTGCCGAATTGTTCTTTCTCCATTTGTGCTACCATACTTAGCGCCCTGTTTTTACGCTCAGGCCCGCCCTGAGGTAGAAGTGCGAGATGTGCAATTTTTGCCGCTGTAAATAAGGAGGCAGATGCATTTTTGCAAGCTGCCACACAAGCGCCACAACCAATACAACTGGCAGCGCCGAATGAAGCATCGGCCTTATCTTTTTCCACCGGTATAGCATTTCCATCTACTGCATTACCGGTGTTTATAGAAATAAATCCACCTGCCTGGATAATACGATCAAAGGCCGAGCGGTCCGTAACCAAGTCTTTAATCACAGGGAAGCCTCTAGCTCTCCACGGTTCAACTACAATAGTATCGCCATCTTTGAAGGCACGCATGTGTAGCTGGCAGGTAGTAGTTGCATGCCATGGCCCATGCGGACGCCCATTGATATGCATGGAACAAGCGCCACAAATCCCCTCACGGCAGTCGTGATCAAATGCAATAGGATCTTTTCCTTCAACTATCAGCTTTTCATTCATTACATCAAACATTTCAAGAAAAGACATTTCTGATGAAATGTTTCTTGCTTCGATAGTTTCGAATGAGCCTGCTGCATTTTTATTTTTTTGACGCCAAACCTTTATGATCAAATTCATTGTGTAATGTTCCATATAAAGCCCCATCCCCTAAAAGGGAGTTTGCCCCCATCCCCTAAAGGGGTGTACTGACACACTCCGATAGTTGAAGAAGGTTATGTTTTTTAATCTTGTTGATTAACGATATACAAGTTGAAGAGTGCGACGCAACAGAAGATTAATAGTAGTACATCTGCTGGTTACATAAATATCAACTTAAATAAAGAACTAATTGCAATAGAAATGTTTTTCCAGACCTAAGTTCCCCCACCGGGGGACAGGGGGCTATTTATAACTTCTTTGACTTGGCTTTACCACATCGTAATTCAATTTTTCCGGGTGCATTTGCCATTCATGATCGCCTTTATATTCCCAGGCCGCTACATACATAAATTCCGCATCATGCCTTAACGCTTCTCCTTCTTCAGTCTGATGTTCTTCACGAAAATGCCCACCACAACTTTCGCTGCGATGCAATGCATCTTTACACATCAACTCTCCCAATTCAATAAAATCAGCTACCCTGCCAGCTTTATCTAAGTCAGGATTAAATTCATTAACAATCCCCGGTATGCGGACATCACTCCAAAATTCTTTTTTCAATTGTTGGATTTCGGTGATGGCTTGTTGCAAAGCTGTCGCATTACGTGCCATGCCGCATTTGTCCCACATAATTTTGCCTAACCTCTTATGCAAGCTTTCAACGCTTTGCTTACCTTTTATGTTCATTAATCTTTCAATGCGTTCGCGAACTTTATTTTCTGCTTCAACA
This sequence comes from Bacteroidota bacterium, assembly GCA_030860085.1. Lineage (GTDB taxonomy): Bacteria > Bacteroidota > Bacteroidia > Chitinophagales > Chitinophagaceae > Flavisolibacter. Next base: position 1,733 of record JALZIY010000149.1, read on the forward strand.
AATGCCGGATGGTCTTTTGAAATTGGCTTCACTGCAATTTCATCTGATAAAAAATTTCCAATGGTGTAGGGAATAACAAAATAACCATCTGCCAAACCTTGCATTAATGCAGAAGCTCCTAAACGGTTGGCGCCATGATCACTGAAATTAGCTTCGCCTAATGAATACAAACCTGGAATGGTTGTCATTAATTCATAATCAACCCACAGACCACCCATGGTATAATGCACGGCGGGATAAATGCGCATGGGCACTTCGTATGGATTTTCGCCTGTTATTTTTTCATACATGTCAAACAGGTTACCATATTTTTCTTTCACCACTTCTTTGCCTAGTCTTATAATGGTAGCTTCATCAACATTCTCTAAGCCACGCTTACTTACCTCGATGCTGCCGTAACGTTCAATAGCCACCGCATAGTCAAGGAAAACAGCTTGCTTCGATGAACCGACACCATGCCCGGCATCGCAACGTTCTTTTGCTGCACGTGATGCCACATCTCTTGGTACTAAATTTCCAAATGCAGGATATCTTCTTTCTAAATAATAATCTCTTTCTTCTTCAGGAATATCAGTAGCCTTCCTGGTATCGTTTTGTTTTTTAGGAACCCAAATTCTACCATCATTACGTAACGATTCTGACATTAAAGTCAGCTTCGATTGATGATCGCCACTTACCGGGATGCAGGTGGGATGTATTTGTGTAAAACAAGGATTGCCAAATAAAGCACCCTCTTTGTGAGCTTTCCAAATGGCTGTTGTATTACAGCCCATCGCATTGGTCGACAAATAAAATACATTGCCATAACCGCCGGTGCAAAGCAACACTGCATGTCCAAAATGTCTTTCCAATTCACCGGATATTAAATCCCGAGTAATTATCCCACGTGCCTTCCCGTCAATGGTTACCAATTCCAGCATTTCGTGACGGGTGTACATTTTTACATTGCCCAATGCTACTTGCCTTTCCAGTGCCTGGTAAGCGCCTATCAATAATTGCTGCCCGGTTTGTCCGGCTGCATAGAACGTACGCTGTACCTGCGTTCCGCCAAACGAACGATTGCTTAACAGGCCGCCATATTCTCTTGCAAACGGGACGCCCTGAGCCACACATTGATCAATAATATTTGCACTTACTTCTGCCAGCCGATGAACATTACCTTCTCTTGCCCGATAATCACCACCTTTAATAGTATCGTAAAAAAGACGAAATACAGAATCGCCGTCATTTTGATAATTTTTAGCTGCATTGATCCCGCCCTGTGCAGCAATTGAATGTGCGCGGCGTGGGCTGTCATGAAAGGTGTAGGCTTTTACTTTATAGCCCAATTCGCCGAGGGCAGCCGCTGCTGATGCACCGGCAAGACCAGTGCCTACAACAATAATTTCGAGCTTCCTTTTGTTAGCAGGGTTAACCAGTTTTACATGGCTTTTATAATCTTGCCATTTTTTTTCTAACGATCCTTCAGGAATTTTTGCATCAAGTAACACCGGTGATTGTTTTGATTTAAATGATCTTCTAAAACCCAATGATAATGTGATTTAAATGATCTCAATGATATTTCGTTTTTGTACTAAGTCTTTTTTTAATTTTTCAGCTAACTCCCAATTCCCAATACCTAATTCACAATTACTTAATTCCAATTACCTAATTTA
>JALZIY010000171.1 GCA_030860085.1 Bacteroidota bacterium
GGATAAAGCGAAAGAAAACCATTGCACCGTAACATTCTTTTTCATCAAGAAATTTTTTTAAGTCTTCAAGTTAATGTTCTCTGGTTTAGCTTCGTTGCAAGTTTATCCTGAGTTTAGGAATGAAGAAGGCGCTGAAAAAGTATCACAACTACTACATAATGCTACTAATGATAAATATGAATTATATATGACCTGCATAAATGCAGGCGAAGTATTTTATATAACCTATCGTAAGGAGAATGCTGCAAAAGCTGAAATAGCATGGAAAGCAATTCAGCAATTTCCAATACATATTGTAGAGACAGACATGGAATTGGCTCTTATATCAGCAAAGCTAAAAGCCAGGTATTCTATTTCTTATGCTGATGCTTTTGCAGCGGCACTTACTATAAAAAGAAAAGGGATGCTTATTACCGGAGATAAAGTTTGATGCGTTGAAAGGGGAAACAGGTTTTAAAGTGAAGTATTTGTAATACTAAAAATGAACATCTTAAAATAATTGCTGCTGCGTCGAAGTTTCTTCTTTAACCTCCCACTCCATTTGCAATGATTTATTATAATCAACCAGCTTTGCTCCTACAGCTTTCCAGCCCATCACATCTACCATTTTAGCGATCTTAAATGTAGCTTTCCGTATCTGAGAACCCTTGCCGGATTGTACAATTAACTTAGGTTCTTCTTCTGTACTTACTGCTTCTAAAATATTTCCTTTGCCTTCTTTAATAAATAAAAACCTTGTACGTAATGTAGTTGTTTCAATTTTAAAACGTTTTACATTGTATTGTAACTTTTCATTATCGAGATATATGGCAGTAATTGTTCTGTCAGGATCAAATTTTTCAACCAGCAATACTTCTTCAGGATTTAGCCGCTGTGTTAATTCCTGATCGGTTAATTCATACGTTCCATCCGTATATATAACCAAAATCTTGTCTTCCGCAGCAAAATCACCTAATGCAATTCCCTTTCCATCATGATTTAACCTGCCAAATTTATCATCAAACCAAAGTTTTATGCTTCCTAAAGAAGCAATCCCAGCTTCTTTAAATTTCACTGAGCGAATAGGATATTTAGTAACCTGGTTACCGATGCTTGTCCGGCTTTTTATTTCCTGTTCCTCAAAATAAAAATCGAATTCTTTAATGCGGGCTGAGCAGGCAGGGCTTAAAATAATCCGCACGACTTCTGCTTCACCGTTGGGGTTAACACTGAGATAATGCACTTTCGTTTTCTCTGCTCCTTTTGTCAGATCGTATTCCTTATCGCGGGTAATGCCAACTACATTAAAACGTTTGGCATAAGAAATACTACTGTTGCCATCCATGTAGATCATATTGTAGGTAGTGCGTTCATCATTTTTGCGAAAGACGGCAGCATGCAAAATATCCTTCCCGATAAATACTTTATCCTGCACCTTCACAACTTTCATAATGCCTCTTTTGGTAAAAGCAATAATATCATCAAGGTCAGAACACTCTAATAAAAATTCGTCCTTCTTTAAACTTATACCTATAAATCCTTCTGCGTAATTAATATATAAACGTGTGTTGGCAATAGCCACTTGTTTAGCTTCAATCACTTCAAATTGCCTGATCTCAGTTCTACGCTCCTTTCCTTTTCCATATTTTTTTAGCAATCCTTCAAAATAAGCAATAGAAAATTCTGTCAAATTTGCCAGGTCAAATTTTACCTGTTTAATATCCCCTTCCAATCCTTTTATCTGATCATTCAATTCATCAATGTCTAATTTATAAATCCTACGTACCGGTTTCTCCGTAAGCTTTATAATATCCTCTCTTGTTATTTCTCTTTTCAAATTTTTTATAAATGGAACAAAGGCTTTATCAATACCCAATAAAACCTTTTCCCATGTCTCATGTTTTTTTTCTAATTCTTTATATATCTTTTCTTCAAAAAATATTTTTTCAAGGGAAGTATAATGCCATTTTTCCTGCAGCTCATGTAGCTTTATTTCCAATTCGCGTTGCAGTAAATTTCTTGTGTTATCTGTGGAGATGCGAAGTAATTCATTAACGCTTACAAATTGCGGTTTATCGTCGACAATAACACAGGTATTGGGAGAAATCGATATTTCGCAATCGGTAAACTTGTAAAGGGCATCAATGGTAATGTCTGATGAAATGCCTGGTGCAAGGTCAATTTGTAATTCTACTGTTGAGGAACTGATATCGGTGACTTTTTTGATTTTTATTTTGCCGCTATCATTTGCTTTTACAATGCTGTCTATCAGTGAAGAAATAGTTATGCCGTATGGAACGCTTTTGATCAGCAAGGTTTTTTTATCCAGTTCTTCAATATGCGAACGGACTTTTATTTTCCCGCCTCTCCTACCCTCATTATAATCTGTTGCATCGGCCATGGCGCCGGATAAAAAATCAGGGTAGAGATCAATTTTTTTTCCTTTTAAATATTTAATGGAGGCTTCGCATAACTCAATAAAATTGTGTGGTAAAATTTTTGTGGCTAAGCCTACGGCAATACCTTCAGCACCTTGTGCTAACAGCAAAGGAAATTTTACCGGCAGCGTTACAGGTTCGTTCTTTCTTCCATCATAGCTCAACGCCCACTCGGTTGTCTTGGCATTAAAAACCACTTCCAGGGCAAACTTGCTCAGGCGGCCCTCGATATAACGCGGCGCTGAAGCTTCAATACCCATACTCACATCACCCCAGTTACCCTGCGTGTCAATCAGCAATTCTTTTTGTCCCATGTTTACCAACGCATCACCAATAGATGCATCTCCATGCGGATGATATTGCATGGTTTGTCCAATGATGTTAGCCACTTTATTCAGCCGCCCGTCATCCATTTCCTTCATGGCATGAAGAATGCGGCGCTGTACAGGTTTTAAGCCGTCTTCAATAGCAGGTACGGCGCGTTCTAATATTACATAAGATGCATAATCAAGAAACCAGGTTTTGTATTGGCCATTAATTCCATGATCGGATTGTACGACTTCAAAGTTTGTGTTTTTCGTAGTGCTCATTAGCTTATTATCACTTATTGGATTTATTTAAACCAATTTGGCCCAGATGCGTGTACTTGAAACCTGTAAAATATTTTAATCCGTAAGATAACATTCTATCCATCGAACTATGACCAAAGAGAATGATACCAATAACTTGAAATATCCATGTTTGATTTATTAAACCGATAATGAAAAGAATAATTGCCACTGCTTTATGATGAAAGAGATTGTATGTGATGGCTCCAATTGTATTCCCTGCTAAATATCCAAGCATGCTAACATCAGGACTTAACAAAAGCAAAAGATAAAACCACCATTCAACTTTTAAGAGATACAGCGCATAAATGCTGATGCCTAACATTGCAGCTTCTTCTAATTGAATGATTCTTTTCATGACTGTTCAATATTAACAGGAAATTCTTCTATTGATGTTGTTTTTAATTTCACTTCAAAATCTTTCCACGCTTTTGATGTATCTCCATTGATCTCAAGCCTTCCTTCTTCCACAAGTTTTTTCATCCGCCAAAGTAAAAACACATCGCCGGTTTTAATCTTCATTTTAGATAGTATGTTATGCATTGCCCGGCTACCTTTTTGCCATTCATTTGTTAACCCTTTTAAAATATCCTCATCATAAAAGTTTTCCTCCTTACCCGCAATTTTTTTTCCTCCTTCCAGTATTCTTATCATTGCATTTTCACCGACCAGCTTATTCCATTCATCAGGGTCCAGTTCAAATTCACTAAGTGTAACTTTTCGACAAAGTTTTTTTGCTTTTAAAAATTCCTTTGGTTCTATTTCATGCAAGGCTGTAG
>JALZIY010000219.1 GCA_030860085.1 Bacteroidota bacterium
CAGCTCCATTAATGGCCGTATTTGTTCTTTCCATTCATTGGAAGATGATACCTGTTGCACCCAATCTTGGTTCCTGTATTTTATAAAAGCCCCGTGTTCGGCAACAAGTGTTACCGGCAATTTACCTAGCCAATTGGTTAAGCTTTCTGTATCTCTTCCGCTGATCACAATTATTTCGTTTGCTGCATCATTAGTAAGTTGCGTTAGTAAATCGAGGAGGTCTTCCCCCGGCGCGGCTAATGATGGCAATTTTCGATAAGGTGCTAATGTACCATCGTAATCTAATAAAATGCAACGTCTTTTTGCCTTGCCAAAATCGTTTATGATCTGATTGATCATATTCGTATCTAATACATTAATTTTTTGCTTTTCCTGTTCTTCTTTTGTGTTGCTCAGCACATTTAAAAAATCATTTATCCAATTGATGACAGTATATGATGATAATCGTCTTTGCATATACGATATTCTTGAACGTTGCTCCACAAGCGGCATGCTTAAAGCATTTTCAATGGCATTGGCCACTTCTTCTGCATCTGTAGGATTAACCAATAATGCTTCATTCAATTCGCTGGCAGCTCCTGTAAATTCACTTAAGATCAATACTCCTTTATCTATGCAACTAGCTACATATTCTTTCGCTACGAGGTTCATCCCATCGCGGAGGGGCGTTATCAACCCTACATCTGCAGTTTGATATAATGCACACAATTCTTCAAACGATAAATGATTATAGCGATAAATCAAAGGCTGCCAGTGCAGGGTAGAGTATTTACCATTAATGGCGCTTACTTTCTCTTCAATTCCTTTGCGACGATCTATATAAGTAGAAATAAAATCTCTGGACGGAATAATATTTAAAATAAAAACAACTTTCCCCCTCCACTCCGGAAATCTTTCTAAAAATTCTTCAAAACCTTTTAACCGGTAAATCAACCCCTTTGTATAATCCAGCCTGTCTACAGAAAAAATAAATTTTACGCCAGGAAATCTTATCTCAAGACCTGTACTTATATTCCCGACCACATCATCTGTAATTGATTGCCTGAATTTTTCATAATCAATTCCAATGGGGAAAAGATCAGCTCTTATTAAGCGATTATTATATTGAATATTATTAAAACTATTTTCTACCTGCAATATCATTTTTGCCGACTGAATGAAATGCTGGACATAATCATGCGTATGAAACCCGATGAGATCAGCACCTAAAACTCCCTGCAATAAACGTTTTTTCCAAACGGTTGGTAAAAGCCTGTAAATTTCATACGAAGGAAAAGGAATGTGTAAAAAGAATCCAATAGCCGCCTCCTGTAATTTTTCCCGCACCAGTTGCGGCACCAACAGCAATTGATAATCATGTATCCATATAACATCGCCGCTACGATATGTTTCTATTATTTTGGCCGCAAAAATTTCATTCACTTTTACATAGGCATCAAAATATTCTTTTTTATACTCAACCAGAGAAGGGAAATAGTGGAAAAGCGGCCACAATGTTGAATTGGAAAATCCGTTGTAATAATCATTGTATGTTTTAGAATCAATAAAAATAGGTTCTATGCCGAAATCACATGAAATATGGTTTTGCATGGCATTCTTCCATTCCTCTTCGCCGGCTTCTAAGCTCCCAATCCAGATTTTCTCGCTGTATTTGCCGCTGTTTTCTTTGCCATTCTCAAAATAACTTTTAATAGCAGATACTAATCCTCCGGAGCTTTGCCGAACAATAATTTCATCATCTGATTTGTCTAAGGAAAAGGGTAGCCTATTTGATATAACTAACAATCTACTCATACGCATTCTTTCTGATGGCCTATTACCCAAAAATTAGACCAGCATCACAATTCTTTTAGTGTAAAATCAATTGTAAAGTGCCGCTTTCCGAAACCCGAAAAGTGAAAAGTGTGACGTGAAACACGAGACGTAGGACGGTAAGCTAAATTCACATTGACGTTTGGCGATTGACATAACATTAGTTATTTTACAGTTTGCCTGCGGTCGGTTCAACCAAATCCCAAAGATTCCCATACAAATCTGCAAAAACGGCTACCGTTCCCCATTTCTCAACAACAGGTTCCCTTACAAATAAAATTTCCCGCTCTTTCATATATTTATAATCCCTCCAAAAATTATCTGTATAAAGAAATAAAAAAACACGTCCACCGGTTTGATTGCCAACCCTGCTTTTTTGTTCTTCATTATCAGCTTTTGCCAATAGCAAACAACATGCTGAAGAGCCATTAGGTGAAATGATAACCCAACGTTTAGTCGCGCTTAAAACGGTGTCTTCAATAAGTTTAAAATTTAATTTTTCAGTATAAAAATTTATTGCTTCATCATAATCATCAACCAATAATGCAATATGTGCAATCCTTTGTTTCATTATTTTTATAGTTGCATTTATTCGTTAGTCTAATTTCTATTTGCCCACATAATATCATATTGCATTTTACTATTGTATTGACAAGTGTATATATCTATCCTCTTTATTTTATTTAAAATATAAACCGTTTTTTGGAAGATCAGTGCCAGAAGTTTTTTTGGTTTCAAGCAATTCAAATTCTGGTTGCTGCACTTCCTTTTTTATTTTTAAATATTCAACTCAATCTGTAGTAATATAATTGATCGAAGCTAATGGAAGTTCTTCGCCTTCTTCCGGATACCGGTACACCCAGAAATTCTTCTATTAACTTTATTGCTTCCCTTTTTTTTATAACTATAACGATAAGTTTCCTGTCCTTGAAACTTTTAATCAATACTATCTAAACTGTAAACGATTTTCAATACTTGTTTTTCAAAATAGTCCTTTCCCCTCCAAAGCATATTGCATAATTCGGATATTGTAAATTTTTGAGCACACGCATTCCAGCCCGATTGCAAAAAGAATGATTAATGCTATTAATGTTTTCATTATTTCATTTTAGGCTAATAATAAACACAAAGTATATTTTGTAGACTTTTTTTGCACAGCCCGCCGGAATATATCCTGTGATGGCGAAAATGATTCAAATAAAATTTTTCTTTAAAAATTCCATACCATTGTTGTAAATAATATCCTCAACGAGGGAAGAAGTCTTTTTAATTTTTGTATCAAGAAACTGGTCCGCTTTTTTACATCTTTCTATACTTATAAGTAACTCCTTTTTTAACCTTCCGTATTCATCTGCAGTTACCCAGTTGTTTTGATTTATATTTTGCTGTCCCAGCTTTTTTGGGAAATTCATAGCATCTACAAGTCCATCTAAATCACTGCCAATGCAAATACACTTTCGTACATCAGGTTTTTCATTTGTACCGTAAAACCATTCTCAAGTCCAACTTTCAAAACGTGCAAAATATTATTGGCAAGGTAATCTATATGTGAGGGTTGAATAACCCCACGTTTTGTTGTTGCATGTTCTGGCTCATCAAAAGGAAAAATAATTTCATTCCCAAATTCCCTGTCGTCTTTAAGGGTAGGTAAGAAAAATTCCCTTATACCTTCAATTGATAAAATATCTCTAATTCCCGGTATTTCAAAAAATGCTGAAAAAATTGACTCATCTTCCTTTACAGATACTGGCGCAATATAGTTAACAGGCTTTAAGGTTTTTCTTAAGTTCAATTGCGGAACTTCCAGCTTACTCATTTGTTCTGAATAAATATAACCTTCACCAATAATCCGTTGGTCTAAACTTATACCAATTAATCCCAAAGAATTTAGAATCTCGATAATTTCCTCGTCATATAAGCCAATAGTCCATGGATTAAACTTTGTGCCACATAAGCCTGGTTTGGAATACCAGAATACTTTGTAGCACTTAGTTTTTCTGTCCCATACAATATCTTTTATTCTAAGGTCATCATAAGAAACTCCCGTGACCCCAAGATGAGAGGCAATTATCGGAATCTTTTCCCATCCATTTTCTCTTCTAAATTGATAAAATTGTTTTCTGGCAACAAGGCTCATGTGCTTTATATCAATCAAAACAGAAGGAGTTAAATTATTATTGTAAGCTTCTTTTATTATATCTTTTCCAAGCTTTGATATTCCCATTTTTGAGGAATCGGGAGTAAACTCCACTTCAGGAAAAAAATCTATTATCTTTTTCATTTTTACTCCAAAGCAATGCACGCAGGCAGGTTGACGGGAAAGATGAGCCAAGGTTAAATGATGAAACCGAAATTTTTTGTTTTGCTTAAAATTTCTAAAATTGGTAACTATAGAATTGCAAACATCATCTGCAGGATCAGTATTATACTTATCCTGAAAACAATGTGCTCCTTCTATAGAAAGAATTGCATTTAATTGTGTTAGGTCGAGCTCGCCAATATTTTTTATTATTTTAAATTTTTTAGGTGGCTTTGTACTTGCATCCAGTAATTGTTGCAAATCTTTTTGAAATACTTTAAAATAAGTTATTCTGTTCAGCCGGATGTCATCAAATAAAGACTGATTTAAATCAGTTACAATTGGATTTGCAAGTATTTTGTTTATTATTCTATTTCTGGCAAAAGCAATTTCAGTTGCATGCAGTACCACTACCGCTAAAACCTGACCAGTGTTTAAGAGTGTTAGCGTGGCCTGAGAATTAATAATTTGCTCAAATTTATTTAGAGGTGGAGGTAAATTAATCTTAATGTTCAGTTCATCCCAAGCAGTGTATTTAGCTGGACTAATCGATAAACCTCCTCTAATAGATGGGTGCACATGCAGATCAAAATAATTCATACAGTAAGTTTTGGTGTAAGCATGTTGGTTGGCATCTAAAAATTACAGAATATTAATTACAAGAGAATTTATAAATCCAATCTCTTATGCAAATCAAGATCATGTTCTGTTGCGGTTTTTATTGCTGTTTCATAGCCTGCATCTGCATGGCGGATTACTCCCATTCCCGGATCATTACGCAAAACACGGCTTAATCTTGCAGCCGCACCATCGGTACCATCAGCCACTATCACCATGCCGGCATGAATGCTATAACCCATACCCACACCACCGCCATGATGCAGACTTACCCAACTGGCACCACCGGCAGTATTTACAAGCGCATTTAATATGGGCCAATCAGCAACTGCATCACTGCCATCAAGCATGGCTTCTGTTTCCCTGTTTGGTGAGGCCACAGAACCTGTGTCTAAATGATCGCGGCCTATGACAATCGGCGCTTTCACTTTTCCACTTCGTACTAATTCATTAAAAGCCAAACCTGCCTTCTCTCTTTCACCTTGGCCCAGCCAACAAATACGTGCAGGTAATCCCTGGAAAGCAATTTTTTCTTTTGCTAATTGCAGCCATCGTTGTAAAGAATTGTTTTGTGGAAATAATGCTGAAATCACTTTATCTGTTACAGCGATATCTGCAGGATCGCCACTTAATGCCACCCAGCGAAACGGCCCTTTACCCTCGCAAAAAAGTGGGCGGATGTAAGCCGGGACAAAGCCTGGAAAATCAAAGGCATTTTCCAATCCTTTCTCTTTTGCACGTGCTCTTATATTATTGCCGTAATCGAAAGTAATGGCCCCAAGTTTTTGTAATGCAAGCATTAATTCAACATGATGGTACATGGAATTATAAGCATAATCCAAATACTCTTTTTCATTTTGTTCACGCAAAATTTTCGCTTGCTCATAACTGATCTCATGTGGCCAATAACCAATCAAAGGATCGTGTGCTGAGGTCTGATCAGTAAGCGTGTCAGGAATAATATTTCTTTCCACCAATCTTTCCAGCAAATGCACGGCATTGCATAAAACACCAATTGATAAGGCCTGCTTTTTTTTCTTTGCTTCCATTGCCCTGTCAATTGCTTCATCAATATTTTCTATCATCACATCGCAATATTTGGTTTCTATGCGCTTTTCAATACGCCACTTTTCCACTTCTGCAATTAATGCAACACCTTCATTCATTGTAATGGACAAGGGTTGAGCGCCACCCATTCCTCCAAGGCCTGCTGAAACATTTAATGTGCCTTTTAATGAACCACCAAAATGTTTATTGGCAATTGCCGCATAGGTTTCATAGGTTCCCTGCACAATACCCTGCGATCCAATATATATCCAACTCCCTGCTGTCATTTGCCCATACATCATTAAGCCTTTTTTTTCCAACTCATCAAAATGTTTCCAGTTGGCCCAATTAGGTACCAATTGAGAATTAGAAATTAGGACTCTTGGGGCATCGTTATGTGTTTTTAAAATGCCCGCAGGTTTACCACTTTGGATCAGTAGGCTTTCATCGTTTTCCAATATTTTCAATGCAGCAATGATATTATCCAATGCTTCAAAATTTCTTGCTGCTTTTCCCCTTCCGCCATATACAATCAAATCATCCGGCCGTTCGGCCACTTCCGGATCAAGATTATTAAGCAACATTCTTAAAGCTGCTTCCTGTATCCAACCTTTGCATTGTATGTTAGGCCCGGTGGGTGTTTTATACTTTACCGGATCATACTTTGTTTTTGTTGTCAGAAACATAGATTTATTTTTTACTCTTTTTCTTTCATCCCGGGTATCCAACCTGGTGGCAGGTAAAGTATAGAGATGGCATTTAGTAGCTTGCCTACAACTCAAGCAGGCTACCTATACAGCTGTCTTCGCGTTGGTACCCTAAGAGTCCGATCCCAAGTTTAGGACTGATGCTTTTTGAAAAATATATTAGGGGCGAATACTGCTGAAGTATCGACTCTGTTTATAAGCTTTGCTATTTTTCTTTAAGCATTAGGGTTAGCCTGCTTTTACAAAAATAAAAAGTAAAGTTATGAGCAAACAAAACAAAGAACAAAAGCAGCCATCATTAAGCCTGGGCAACACAAGCCTTCCCGGTGGCAGCATAAGCCATGTGGTAACAAAAAGGGCTACTGGCTAGTGTATACAAACGCCTGTCGCATATCAAAGGGAGTAAAAAAGCAATCAAGGCAGTAGCAAGAAGATTGGCTATAATTTTTTATACTATGGTAAAGAAACAAACCAACTATGATCCTAAAAAAGTGGAATAGATAGAAAAATTAAGAGCTAAAAAAATATTACGTCTGCAAAAAGAAGCAGAAAAGCCTGGGTAGATTAGAAGTTGCAGCCTAATGATAATCAAAGATTTGCTTTCAATGTATTATAACGAAGGAGGGATCTCAGAGACTTTTTAAATTAGAGGAATTGAGTTATTTGAGAATTAAATGTTTGAGATCCCTCCAAAGCAGTACTGAGGAACGAAGTATCAGGATGACAGACAAATCAACCCAAATTATGGTTCAAACAAATCTTATCACTATTATTGCAGCGCATGAAGGCCATCAAAATAATAAACACATTTCTATCCTGTTTATTTTCATTTTCAATTTCATTTTCCCAAGACATTCGCCTTGATAGTTTGCCACAGTCAGAAATTAATATCCCTTTCCAGATCAACCTACAACCTTTTTACGCCATGGCAGAAAAGAATGTGGATACCGTTTTCACTTCGCCCAATTATCCTGCTGATTGGGTGCAGGCAGATTGTGCCACACGATACAAATATTATTTCAAACGTTCACCTCTTCGAATGGCAGCAAATGGCAATAGACTAAATTTGTCATTTACCGGTTTTTATAAAATAATTGGTTCTACGAGGGCATGTGTCAGCGGCACGGTTATCAGCCCGTGGACACCCGATTGTAAATGTGGATTTAGCGAGGGAGATAGGAAGGTAAATATTGGTTTTAACAGCACCTTTAATTTTCAATCTAACTATATTCTGACTACAAAAATTATTCGCACAGAACCGCAGCCATTAAATAAGTGCACCGTTTGCTTTTGGGGACAGGATATTACAAAAACGGTTATGGATGGCATGAAAAGAGAATTAGACATTTCAAAAAAAGCAATGGAAGATTCTTTTTCAGTTATAAACCTGAGGCCGTATATTCAACAGGCATGGAATAAATTGAGCGATGTTTATACTATTCCCAGTATCGGTTTTTTTTCGTTAAACCCAAAACGACTTCATATGGATAATCTCACTGCTAAAAATGATTTCTTGAATATTAATATCGGCGTTGCTGCAACCCCGACCATTAGTTTTACAAAGCCATCCACACCTCTTACACCCGTTCCTGCTTTAACTAAGCTATCTACCACAGATGGATTTAATATTCACCTGGAGGCGGCGCTACAATATGATTCTCTTTCCATAGTCTTGAATGGATTTTTGGTTGACAAGCGATTTGAAATAAGTGAAGGAATTATAAAGAAACACATGATCATAAAAAAAACTGCTGTGTCGGGAGATGATAAAGGCAATCTTTTAATAAAAATGGATTTTAGCGGATCGCACAATGGCACTGTTTTTTTTGTGGGCAAACCGGTTTATAATTCAGAAAAAAAACTGATTGAAGTGCAAGAGCTAAATTATAATCTCAAAACGAATAGTTTTTTATTAAAAACTGCAAAATGGCTTTTTAATAAACGAATTATAAACGAGCTAAAGAAAAATACAAATTTTAATCTTACTTCTTACTACCATACAGCAGCCACCACTATAAATAGCTGGTTAAATAAAGAGTGGACAAAAGGTATAAAAGGAGCAGGTTTCGTAAGCGATCTGAAGTTAACTACTGTTTCTGCTTTGCCACAACATTTGTTGATCAGGAGTAATTGCGTGGGCAAATTAAATGTTCAGATCACTTCAATCGATTTGAAGTTTTAGGCGCTGCACCTGTTTGAAATTGATTGGCTCTTCTAAATGAAAAATTGCGTTGCGAGATGTAGCTAAAAAAAATAACTATGGCTGCTGTAATAATTAATGATGGTGTCGGATACCATTTCATTGTTTCTACAAAAAACTTAATGAGGATATAGTTTAATGCTATACAAACCAATGCCACTGAGAAATAACGGATTAACTGTATTCGCCTTCTTAATTGAGATCCATGAAAAACAACGTACATACTTAAATAAAAGCCTATCGGAAAAGTGATGCAAAATGCGATAATGAAGGCAGCAATATGGGGTGTAAA
>JALZIY010000223.1 GCA_030860085.1 Bacteroidota bacterium
GTTATTACCTCAGTAAGTTTTCGTTTGCGTAAAACGCCTGTATTTAATACTTCATACGGCGCTATACAACTGGAATTGGATAAAATGGCTGTGAAAGATTTAAGTATCCAGGCCATATCGCAGGCAGTTATTAGTATTCGTAGTTCTAAACTACCTGACTGGAAACAACTTGGTAATGCTGGAAGTTTTTTTAAAAACCCACAAATATTGAAACACGAATTCCACGAATTAAAACGAATTTTTCCTCGGATAATTGGTTTCTCTGTTGGTGACGAATATACAAAACTGGCAGCAGGTTGGTTGATTGAACAATGCGGTCCACTGGACTCGATGAGTTGGAAAGGATATAGAAAGGGTGATGCTGGTTGTTATGAGAAGCAGGCATTAGTATTGGTTAATTACGGAGAAGCTAACGGGCAGGAGATTTTTGATTTAAGTGAAGAGATCAACCAATCGGTGAAGAAAAAATTTGGAGTGACTTTAGAAAGAGAAGTAAATATCATTTAACATTTAGTTTTTGCAGCATTTTGTATTATGTTCGTGTCAATAATAAAAACTGCATTATGAAACTATTTTTCTGCCTTCTGGCTATTATCATAACAGGCTCTTCCCTGCAAGCCCAGGATAAAATTTTCCGTAAAAATGGCAAAACAATCAGTGCTAAGGTTATTGAAGTGGGTACCGTTGATATTAGATACAAAATCCCGGGAGATGAAAATAGTCCGGTATATGTTTTAGAGAAAGACCGGATCAATAAAATAGAATTTGAAAATGGCAAAGTAGAAAAATTTACTACAGATATTAAAGACCCTGAACAGTATATCGGGCAAAGAACAAAAGCAATTAAAATTGATTTTCTAGGTCCGTTGATTGGTTACTCTCAAATTTCGTTTGAAAAAAGTACCGGAGTCGGCAAAGGATATGAAGTGACTTTGGGCGTAATAGGAGCAGGTAAAAATCAGAGATTTAATTATTATGCGAATAACGTTCAGTTAGAAACAAGGAGTCAGTTTGGTATCAGTGCTTCTTTTGGTTATAAATTTAATAAGTTACCTGATTTTTTATTTGGCCGTACAAGACTTAATCATTTAATGCAAGGGGCGTATGTTAAGCCAATAATATATGTTGGTAATTACAGCGAGGATCGGCTTCGGTATAAATCAAATAATACTTACGTTGTGGAAAGACCAAATACAACATTTGGTGCGTTGCAACTTGAATTAGGTAAACAATGGGTTTTCAGCGACAAATTTCTGTTAGATGGATACTGGGGTTTTGGTTACGGCTTTGACAACAAAAAAGGTGATGGAGATACTTTTGATCCTTATGAAGACAACCTGGGAGCTTTTAATTATATCAATGCACGTGCCGGCAGAAGCCCGGGATTTTCTTTGACCTATGGAATTAAACTGGGTTTGCTGCTTAAGTAAATTATTAGTTTTTCAATCTTAACCATCATCCTTTCCAAGCATCTATGCGCTATTTTTTTAGCATTCTTTTTATTTGCTTTATAAACATAGCTTACGCTCAAAATAATAATAAACTACAAGCTATATCTTTTGAAATAGGGAAGACTGGCATTATCTACAACCTTAACTATGACCATAAATTCTATTCAAAAAATTTTGGTTTTCGTGTGGGTATAGGCTCTAATCCTGGCCGTTATTTACAATTGCTTTCAGTTGGTGGCGGAGGATATTATCTTTTTGGAAGTACAAATAAATTTTTTGAATTGGGTGGAGACTTAAATTATTTATCTGTTGACGAAATTAGCGATGATCAAAAAGGCTTTGCCAACATGGTTGTTTATCCTAACTATTCTACAAAAACTTATTATGCAAGCTTAAATGCAGGGTTCAGAAAATACTACAAAAAAAATTTATTCAGAGTTGGTATTGCACCAGGATTTACCAAGGATGAATTTATACCGGGTGGATACATAAGTTTTGGAATAACTTTTAATTAGAGAAGTAAATATTGAACTATTTTTTTATGTACAGATCATGACCGTTTTCTTTGAAATAAAATAGGTTATTATCAATTTTTAAAGAAATAATTGGATTGCCACACTGCACTTTGCCGGCACACGAACTGCGAATCTGCTCTATTACAATTTCTGTTATTTTAAATTCCGTAAATGTTTGAGGAAGAACAATTATATAATCAAATTGCTTTGTAAGTCCAAAATCTCCACTCCGAACGGGAAAATAAATCGTATCACCACGTCTTTTTATTCTATAATCTCCTTCTTGAAAAAATGTAGTATCTATTTGCTGTACAAAACCTGTTCCTTTCTCATATTTTTTTAGAATAACTGTATCAACCTCGGTTGAATCAAAATTGATAAAATTCATGGTTATATCCCGGTCAATACATCTGCATTGGGAACAAGCATAATAGAGGAAATTGTAAGCAAAAATAAAAACCTACGCAAGGCCTGCATAAATAAATTTGAACAAAATTCTCTTAATTTAAATCTTCATCATCATCATCAAAAGAAGTGGATGATTTAATATTTAACATACTTCCCATCAGATCTTTAAATTCAATTGCATTTTCTACAATTTTTTTACTAATCAGGGAATAAGAGGCCAGGCCATGCAATACAAATTCGCTTAGCAGGGCAGCCTCTTTTTCATTCGCTTTCGGAAATGTATTTTTTACAAGGGCTTGTAATCCATCTACTGCATACAATTGTTTGATCTTTTCTCTGTCAGTGGTAGAAAAAAGCAAGTTGATGCTATTGCCTTTATCAAACCAATTTAAAATGGAACGGTAAGGATTATCAATGGGCTGAGAAACCTCGCCTTTTTTTGACGCCCTTTTTTTCAATGATTCGGGGTTTGGAAAAATCTGTACAAACTGTGTCCGTATAGACTTATCTAATAAATTCATAGCTACCTGGTAAGGCCCTTCCTGTTCTCCTTCGTACACCAATTCAATTTTGCCGGTAATGGATGGAATAATTCCCTGCAGATCACTTACCCACACCTGTGTTTCTTTTTCATTATGGATTATGGCTCTGCGTTCCGCAGCACTCACTGCGTTTTCATAAGCAGAAATAGTGAGCCTGGCACTAACGCCGCTTTTTTTATCTACCAGTTCGCTTGCCCTTGCTTCAAAAGCTACTTGTTCCACCAATCGTTTAATAAGATCGCTTACAATAATTTTTTTCTTTTGTTCATCAACAATGTCAGCTTCCTGCTCTGTAATAAGTAAAGCATGTTCGAGCGTTTTTGGATAGTGCGTTAATATCTGGCTTTCTATCCTGTCCTTTAGTGGTGTAACAATGGAGCCGCGATTTGTATAATCTTCCGGGTTTGCTGTAAATACAAATAAAATGTCAAGGGGCAAACGCAATTTAAAACCCCGTATCTGTACATCTCCTTCTTCCAAAATATTAAAAAGTGCTACCTGTATCCTTGCCTGCAGATCAGGTAATTCATTAATTACAAATATGCTTCGATTGCTTTTCGGAATAATACCATAATGTATCACTCTTTCATCTGCAAAGCTCAGTCGCAGATTTGCAGCTTTGATCGGATCAATATCACCGATCAAATCGGCGACACTCACATCCGGAGTAGCTAATTTTTCTCCGTAACGCTGGCTACGATGGAGCCATTCAATTGGGGTATCATCACCCTTTTCTAAGATCAGATCTTTTGCATATTTCGAAATAGGTCGAAGTGGATCATCGTTGATTTCGCTACCGGTTATGAATGGAATATATTCATCCAGCAAATATGTCATTTGACGAGCCATTCTTGTTTTTGCCTGTCCGCGCAAACCAAGAAAAAGAATATTATGTTTGCTTAACAAAGCTCTTTCGACATCTGGTATTACACTTTCTTCGTAGCCGATAATGCCACTAAAGGTTTCTTCCTTTGCCAGAAGCTTTTTTATTAAGTTTCTACGAATTTCTTCTTTAATGTTTTTCGGTTTATAACCCGCTTCCTTTAATTCCCTTATTGTATTTATTCTTTTAATGTCCATTTTATTTTTATGTAGTCATCTTTAGTAATTCTATTAAATTTTGTTGCGTCGATTTCTATGG
>JALZIY010000243.1 GCA_030860085.1 Bacteroidota bacterium
ACTCCGAGGTTTTACTGCTAAACCGAACATTGCCTAAATAAGAGCCATCACCACGTCCGCCCCATTGTCCATGTAACCAGGGGCCCATTACGATCTTATTATTATTTTTTGCTTTTTCTTCAATGGCTTTATATAAATTCCAGGCACCAAATACATCTTCGGCATCAAACAATCCACCTACAACCAATGTATTTGCTGTAGCGGGAATGTGCTGTACAAAATTCATTGGGTTTCTGGCCTTCCACCAATCGTCAAGATTGGGATGTGCATACAGGTCTTTCCAAAACCGGATGCTATCTCCCATGATTTTAGCGAAATTTTTTAATGCACCGGTCTGTAGGTAATAATTATAATTATCAGCACCGGGGGGTGTAAAACGTGGCGGTGCACTTTGTGTTGTGGGTTTTGGTCGTGGCCTGCCAAAACTTGGATAAAATGAAAAAGCATCCATTAGCATAAAGGCTCCATTGTGATGAAAATCATCGCCCATGAACCAATCGGTAACGGGCGCCTGCGGGCTTACCGCTTTTACTGCCGGGTGACCGCTTAAGGCGGTCATAGTTGCATAAAAGCCAGGATACGAAATACCGAATGCGCCAACATTGCCATTGTTGTTCGGGAGATTTTTGATTAACCAGTCCACCGCATCATACGTGTCTGATGCTTCATCTGTTTGAACCCCGGTTTTGTTTGGCTCATAAGGGCGCACATCAACAAAATCTCCTTCACTCATAAATTTTCCGCGAACATCCTGTACCACTACGATATAATTTTCGCGGAAATAAAGCCGCTGATACGAATTCCAAACATCCGGAAAATTCTGCTCGCCATATGGTGCGGAAGAATAGGGTGTACGCCGCATTAAAATGGGATGTTTTTCCGATGAATCTTTTGGAATGTAGATGGCGGTAAATAATTTTATGCCATCCCGCATCGGCACCATGCGTTCCATCTTGTAATAATTATCGCGGATCCATGCACTGTCTAACGTGTTGGTTTGTGCACATGCTAAAGCTGAAAGAAACAGAAGAACAAGGAGGTTAAGGAGTCTATTCATGAGTGATATTAATAGCTCCTAAGGTAAATTAAAAAGTACAACCGCTTGAAATTAAAACCTATCTCAAAAATGCTTTTTAAAGACTGTTGTCACCCTGACCTTGCAGAAGGGTATAGGCTTCGGAAAGGTGGTGCCAGCCTGACAGAAACTTATTTTTGAGATGGGTTTTAAAAATCCAACATACCCATTTTACCTGTTTGATAATCAAGCATTGCCTGGCGTATTTCGCCTGGATAGTTCATTACAAAAGGACCATGAGAAGCAACAGGTTCGTTGATGGGTTCGCCGCTCAACAGCAATAATTTTCCACCGCTTATAGTTTGTAACTTGATTGCATTTCCATCTTTTTTAAATACGCCCAGGTTGAGGGCTTCAAGAGTGGTTCCATTAGTTTTAATTTCACCATCCAATACATATACCAACGCATTATAAGACTCCGGAATTTCTATGCTTGTATCTGCATCTTCTTCAAAATGAACCATCATAGCTAATATTGGAGAAAAAGTAGAAACCGGACCTTTTACATTATTGTATTCTCCCGCTACCAGTTTTATTTGAAAACCACCTTCAGTGATTACAGGAATTTGCTCTTTTTTTATATCCTGGTATTTTGGTTTTACCATTTTATGTTCCCTTGGCAGGTTCACCCATAATTGTATCAGTTCCATGGTGCCGCCTTCTTCTGAAAACGCTTCCGACGGACCTTCGCTATGTATGATACCACTGCCGGAAGTCATCCATTGCACATCACCGGATTCTAAAAAACCTTCGCTACCGGTACTGTCTTTATGATGCAGTTTTCCGCTGAATAAAAAAGTAACGGGTTCAAAACCGCGGTGCGGGTGCGGACTTAACCGGGCTTTTATTTCGCCTTGTTTATGTACAGAGGGGCCCGCGTGATGTATCAATAAAAAAGGATCTACGCCGTCAAGGCCATCGGCAGGCAATGATTGTTTTACATGGAAGGGACCAACATTAAAGCGCTCCAGGTTTGTATATTTTGTAAGGGTTCTGTGTTTCATAAATATTTTTTTGATTTCGGTTTTTTACAGATTAACTCATAGGAATTTCCATTATTAAAATTTCCGCCTGGCTATCTGCTTTAATAGTAAGCATGTGTGTTTCTGTAATACCTAATCCATCACGACGGCTTAATACAATATCATTAATGGTCGCATTACCTTCTAACACAAAAGCATAGACACCATTTCCTTTTTCCTTAAGGGTGTACGTTAGTACCATGTCTTTATCTAAATTTCCCAGGCTGAACCAGGCGTTTTGATGGATATTCACACCTTCATTTTTCCCCATTGGAGAAACTACTGTTGCCAGTGTATTATGCTTGTCTTCGTCAGAAAATGTTTTTTGTTCATAACGCGGCTTTACATTTTTTTCATTTGGGAAAACCCATATTTGTAAAAATTTTACCTGCTTATCGCTGTTCTTATTTTTTTCTGAATGGATGATGCCTGTGCCTGCACTCATAATCTGCACATCACCTTTTTTTATTAC
This sequence comes from Bacteroidota bacterium, assembly GCA_030860085.1. Classification (GTDB taxonomy): domain Bacteria; phylum Bacteroidota; class Bacteroidia; order Chitinophagales; family Chitinophagaceae; genus Flavisolibacter. The sequence continues at coordinate 2,570 of JALZIY010000243.1, forward strand.
AGCTATTGTGCCGGTATCGTCACCATGTTCCAGGTCGCCTTCCAGCGGAATGGAAATGATCTCCATGTTATCGTGTGCATGTTTTCCAAACCCCATACCTGCCGCTACCGTATCATCGTTGAGTACACGCAGCAAACCGAAATGCATTCTTGAAGGATCGTGGTAGCCCGCGAAAGAGAATGTATGCCAGGAATTAAGCCAGCCATGATCTGCATGACCACGGGTGTCTGCTTTATGAAGTACTGTTTTCATGATGTGCTATTTATTTTTTTTACTCAGCTGTTATAATACTATTCATCTTCTGTCGCAGACCGCATCATTAGTAATTTTATGGAATAGATTCTGCATTACTGTTTGTCTTTGCAAAGGCAAACTATTTAAATGCGTCTCTCAAATCCCTTGTATCCCGGTTGCAGCAAATAAGATTTAGGATTAAAAAGTTGATTGTTTTAAATGTTCAATTATTTGTTGTAGTAAAGGAATGCGCCGCAACTAAAGCATCATAATAGCAGTTTAGTCTGGTACATACAATATTCAAGCACAGGGTCAATGAACAAAAGAAAGAAAGTTTAGCAGTTAACAAAAACTACAAACTATAAACTCGCAACTTTCTCTTCCACCACTTTTTCCACAAGCCATAAATATTCATTTATAAATGTATCAATGCTTTTTTGAAAACCTGCATCAATCAAATTTCCTTCTGCATCAAATTTTTTATCTACCTGCGGCGTAATGAGCATGTAAGGAGAACTGATGCCAAACAAAGCAAAAACGAATTGCTGCAATTGCATGGCTGCCCTAATCC
>JALZIY010000254.1 GCA_030860085.1 Bacteroidota bacterium
ACATACCTTCTTTCCCGCTTAATCAATTTATTGAAAGTTTTATCTATTTTAAAGACTTTAACCCGGCTCACTCTATTGACAGGTTTTTACCAGATGGCAATGTAAATGTTGTAATTGATCTCACTGACTACCCGAAATTTATATATGATAACGAAACCCTGAAAGAAATTCAGGCCTGTCGCAATGTTTGGTTTTCAGGCATCCGCAATAATTACATTACCATTCCTTCGGGCAGAGAAAGCGAAATGTTTATTATAAATTTTCATAAAGGAAAAGCATATCCTTTTGTTCAAATGCCTTTGGATGAATTAACTGATTGTGTTGTTGATGGGGAATTGGTATTATCCAACGAAATAATAAATATGCGGGAAAAGATTTTATCTCTTCCTGTCATCTCTCAAAAGTTTCTTTATGCTGAACAACATTTGCTGAAACAGTTTGGTAAAAGCCTTGAGCCTAACCCATTTATTGATTTTGCTGTAAATAAAATTCTGCAATCACCAAACCAAATTACAATTGAGTATTTATCAAATAAAGTCGGGTATTCTCAGAAGCACTTCATACAAATGTTTAAAGAAAATGTTGGCCTTACTCCAAAATCATTTTTAAAAATCATACGTTTTCAAAAAGCTATACAGGAAATAGAAGCATGCAAAAAAATAAACTGGCCAGGCATTGCATACGAAAGCGGTTACTATGACCAGGCTCATTTTATTAACGATTTTAAAAACTTTTCAGGCTTTACCCCACAACAATATTTATTGGTAAAAAACGACCAGTTGAATTACGTGCCAATCGGGTAGGTAAAATTTTTCCAATATAGATAAAATCCTATTCCATTCCTTTGCTTCATAAAATAACAATATGGAGCAGTTTAACATCAATCATTGGGCGGTTTTTGTTTGCGCAATAGCCAACTTAGCCTTAGGTGTAGTATGGTATTCCCCTCTACTATTTTATAAAGCCTGGCTAAAAGAAAACAATTTTACTGAAGAAGACATAAGAAGAGTTAACCTAGTTAAAACCTACACTATAACATTTATTCTTTCGCTTATCATCAGCTACAATTTAGCTTTTTTTCTTGGTGACAATAAAACCGATATGGCCTGGGGAACTACTGCAGGTTTTCTTGCCGGTTTTGGTTTTTCTGCACTTATATTCACTATTGTTTCTTTATTTGAGCAACGTTCGTGGAAATATATTTTGATCAGTGGTGGTTATATTACAGTGTACTTCACACTTATTGGGTTCATTCTCGGCATTTGGAGATAAAAAAAATATTATGGCAAAAACATCAGGTGAATTTGAAAAAGAGTTTATTCAAACAGCTAAAGAAAAAACAGGAAAATCATTGGAAGAATGGCTTTCTATTGCAAAAGCCTCTAAGCTTTTAAAGAAAATGGAAATAGTGAATTGGCTAAAAACTGAACACAAGCTTAATCACATGCAGGCAGGTTTTGTTGCAGGCATTTATTTAAACCACGGCAAAACAGTTTATGCAAATGAAGATAACCTGTTGGAAAATCAGTTTGTAAAATGTGAAGAAATGCGGCCTTTGTTTGATTCTATTTCAGAGAGAATTCTAAAAGATTTTCCAGGCACTCAGCTCATTCCAAAAAGACATATTTGTCGTTTACGGCCGTAAGAGAATTTGCTGCAATCAATATCAAACCCAAAGAGATCCGCTTAGGAATTGATTTAGGTGACGAACCTTTCAACGGCAGTCTGCAAAAATCAAAATTGACAGGTCCAATGCCTCGTATTTCTCATATGGTTGTCCTTACTGACAATAAGGACCTTAATGCCCAAATTCTAAAGTATATAAAGCAGTCATACGATCGGAGCCATAAAAAATAGTAAATCAAAACAGGTATTCGTGTTTTAGTATTACCATCTTATAGTATCAACAGTACGCAAACCGATAAATGTAAGCAATCATCAGCCTTTAAGGTTGGTATTGAAAATAGCGTTTGGCTTAAAAAAACTGCTTTAATTTAACTACTACCTTTTGTAAGAGTAATGGAATTAGTTGAGAGAGTAACTCCATATTAGTTAATTGATTACCTCTTACTCTTCGTCCTCTTCACGAAATGCGCCCTGATTATCATTATAATGCTTTTCCCATTCTTCAACTGCTTCATCTGTAAGACATTCAATTATATCATGTATCGGGTCAGTCTTTCTTTTCCAGCCGGTACACACCTGGTCGCCGTAAAAGAAGACGTACATGCAATAATCTGTTTCATTAGTAACTTTCACAAGGTTAATAGGCAAATCTATTTTTTCCTGTACCAGGTAATAGCAGCCTGGCTCCAACAATCCATACATGTACATAGATATCCTCCATTTTTGGGCATTATAAAAACTGTATAACGGGTCAGTAAATTAAGTAGAATGTAATGGGTAGTGAGTAGGTTTATGGATAGAAGAATTTTTCTTCTGTAAATCAAAAATAAGCCTTTTGTGTTCAGAATAACTTGACAATTTGTCAAAAACTAAGTCATCTTTATAAAATTCACATTTTGGTTAAATACCAGCTCTGTATCATCCCTACAAAATGAGCTACTAAGAAATCGTCATAGGTTTATCACATTGAAGATCTGATTGATTAAACGCTTTTTAACTATAAAAATTGACAGCTATGCCCGGTTTATTCTTTCATTTATATTTGCCCAGAAGTGTATGCTTGTGTTTTATATGATTTCACAGTCAAGCCGTTTTCAAATAATACGCCAACACACTTGGTAATCAATTAGATATATACCTATATTGAAATAAATTTGCAAATCCTATGGCAGAAATAAAAAAAGATTTATTTGCTTATAATGAAGAAAGTATAAAAAGCCTTGACTGGCGGGAGCATATTCGCCTACGGCCCGGTATGTATATTGGTAAACTGGGAGACGGATCCAGCCCTGACGACGGCATTTATGTTTTAGTAAAAGAGGTATTGGACAATTGCATAGATGAATACACCATGGGTCATGGAAAAACGGTTGAAATTAATATTAAAGGAAAGACAGTTATAGTTCGTGATTATGGACGTGGTATTCCTTTAGGGAAAGTAGTAGATGTGGTAAGTAAAATAAATACCGGCGCAAAGTATGATAGTAAGGTTTTTCAAAAAAGTGTAGGGTTGAATGGAGTTGGATCAAAAGCAGTAAACGCTTTGAGCGATCATTTTAAAATAGCTTCTTATAGGGACGGAAAAATAAAAGAGGCAGAGTTTGAGAAAGGTATCTTGATAAAAGAATATAAAGAGACAAAATCCAGTGAAGAAAATGGTACCCTTGTAACTTTTATCCCTGATGGTTCGGTTTTTAAAAATTTTCACTTTCTTCCGGAATATTTGGAAAAACAGATATGGAATTATTGTTTTCTGAATGCAGGTTTACGTATCATTTTCAATGGTAAAAGTTTTGTAAGTAAAAATGGTTTGTTTGATCTTTTGGAAAGAGAAACCAATGCCGATGAGATTCGTTATCCAATCATTCATTTAAAGGGAGACGATATTGAGGTTGCCTTTACGCATAACAATGATTATGGAGAAGATTATCATAGCTATGTAAACGGTCAGCATACCACACAGGGAGGAACACACCAGGCCGCTTTCAGAGAGGCGTATGTAAAAGTGGTCCGCGAATTTTATAAGAAAGATTACGAGCCTTCTGATATCCGGCAAAGCATTGTTGCTGCTGTTTCTGTGAGGGTGGTTGAACCTATATTTGAATCGCAAACAAAGACCAAGCTTGGATCAACTAATATAGAGGAAGGCGGACAAACCATGCGGCAGTTTATTACGGATTTTTTGGCCAGGCATCTTAATAATTATTTGCATAAAAATCCAACGACTGCTGATGCGCTAAAAAAAAGAATAGAACAAAGTGAAAGGGAGAGAAAAGATTTAGCAGGAATTAAAAAACTGGCAAACGAAAGAGCTAAGAAAGCAAATCTTCACAATAAAAAATTACGTGATAGCCGGGTTCATTTAAATGATGAACCGCCGTCAAAGGGAAAGGAGCAATTTTTCGCTATCCAAAAAGAAACCACAGTTTTTATTACCGAAGGTGATTCAGCAAGCGGATCGATTACAAAGGCAAGAAATGTGGAAACGCAAGCTGTGTTTAGCTTACGTGGCAAGCCCTTGAACTGTTTTAGCATGAGTAAAAAAGTGGTGTATGAAAACGAGGAATTTAACTTATTACAGCATGCACTTAATATTGAAGAGGGCATGGATGGATTACGGTATAATAGAATAGTGATTGCAACCGATGCAGATGTGGATGGCATGCATATCCGTTTATTGATCATGACTTTCTTTTTACAATTTTTTCCAGACCTCGTAAAGAACAATCATGTTCATATTTTAGAAACGCCGTTATTCCGGGTTCGTAATAAGCAGGAAACGATATATTGTTATTCAGAAAATGAAAGGCAACAAGCTGTAAAAAAACTTGGAACCAAACCAGAAATTACCCGTTTTAAAGGTTTAGGTGAAATTTCCCCGGATGAATTTGGTCAGTTTATAGGAGACGAAATGCGGCTTCAACCTGTTATGTTAGAACATGGTGATCATATTCAACATCTACTGGAATATTATATGGGGAAAAACACACCGGAACGCCAGGAGTTTATTATTAATAATTTACGGGTAGAGTTGGATACCGTGGAGGAAATGACTAATCAAACCAAATCAATTGAATAAATTAGATATAATTCGAAAAGCCAAATCATTGTTCATGAAATGGAACATGCATGGCGTTGTACAACCATTTACAGGGGGGTTGAAAAACGGTGTTTACATGTCAGAAATGTCTGAGT